>NZ_JBNNJZ010000014.1:0-51022 GCF_050270335.1 Streptomyces sp. NPDC059900 | reverse complement strand
GGCCAACGGTCCAGACCTCGCAGACGCGTCTGCCTGCGGCGGCCACCGCGCGGGTGCGGGCACGCCGTGGTTGCTCGCGCAGTTCCCCGCGCCCCTGACGGGGCGTCCCCCTCACCTGTGCTTACGGAGCCACGCCAGCACGGCCTTGGCGAGCGCCGGATTCTTCAGGAGCACACCCCCGTGCGCCGAGCCCGGCTCGATGCGTACCGTCACGTCCCGCAGGCCCGCCACCGACTCGGCGTGCGCGAGGTCGGTGGAGTGCGCCACCGGCACGAAGTCCGCCGCCGAGTGCGTGAGCAGCATCGGGGCGTCGTCCTTGCCCGAGGCATGCGACTTGGCGGCGAGATCCTCCCACCGCGCCAGGCACCGCGCCGTGCCCCCTGCCGGAGAGCACCCCGCGAGCCGCTCGGCGGCGTCCCGCAGCCCCCGTTGAGCGGAGGACGCGGCGGTCATCCCGCCGTCCGTCCAGGCCCGGTAGGGCGAGGCCACGGGGGAGAGCGCCGCCACGGCACGCACCCGCTTGCGCCCGGCGCCGTAGGTCCCTGCACTGACGGCGAGATGCCCCCCGGCGGACGACCCGAGCACCACGGGAGTACCGCCGCCCCGCCGCTTCACCCACCGCAGGGCCGCGAGCACGTCGTCGCGCTGCGCGGGCCATGCGGCGTCGGACGTCAGCCGGTAGTCGGTGTCGTAGACGGTGAATCCGCGCGCCGCGAACCACCGCGCCCACCCGCTCCAGTCGGTGTCCCGCAGCCAGGAGCCGCCGTGCAGGATCATCAGGGCGGGATGCCCGGACCGGTCGCCGTACACGGTGATGTTCTGGCGGGCATGCCTCCCGTACGAGAAAGTCGCGGCCGGGGGCGGCCCGGGGGCGGCGGCCTGGACCGGCGGCGGTTCGGGTGCGGCAGCCTTGGCCGGCGGCGGTTCGGGTGCGGCCTCGACCGCGGCACTGGACGACAGCAACGCCACGCAGAGGGCGATGACCGGCAACGTACGACGCATGGCCAGATGGTTCACCGCCCGGCACCGGCGCCGCCGCAGAAACGTATCGCGTCACCGCCACGGGTTAGCGAACGATCCCTTGTTCGCGCGAGTGGGCGAACGCACGCGAGGGCCGCCGCACCCTGAGGTGCGGCGGCCCTCGCCGTCGTCGTCGGCCCGCGGGGGGCGTGGGCGACGTCAGTTCACGGAACCCATGAGTTCCTTGACCTTCTTGCGGTTCAGCCAGATGCCGAAGCCCGCGATGACCGCGATGACCGCCTCGACGGCGACCGCACCCGAGTTGTTCAGGTCGATGCCGAGCTGCGGCGACGTCAGCAGGCCGGTGACGGAGTCGCCCGCGGTGACCGCGAGGAACCAGACACCCATCATCTGGGCGGTGTACTTCGCCGGGGCCATCTTCGTGGTGACCGAGAGGCCGACCGGGGAGAGGCAGAGCTCGCCGACGGTCTGGATGAAGTAGATCGCGACCAGCCACATCGGGCTGACCTTGCCGCCGTTGTTGGCGGTGTCGATCAGCGGGATGAGGAAGACGAGGAAGGAGATGCCGATCAGCGTGAGGCTGGAGGCGAACTTGACCGCCGTGCTCGGCTCCTTGCCCCGCTTGTTCAGCCACAGCCACGCCGAGGCGACCACGGGGGCGAGCGCCATGATGAAGATCGGGTTCAGCGACTGGTACCAGGAGGTCGGGAAGTCGAACCCGAGCAGGTGGTTCGTCGTGGAGTGCTCGCCGAAGATCGACAGGGTCGAGCCGTTCTGGTCGTAGATCATCCAGAAGACGGCGGCGACGATGAAGAACCAGACGTAGCCGGAGAGCTTGGACTGCTCCAGGGTCGTCAGCTCCTTGTCGCGCTTCATGCGGACCAGGACGGTGACCGGGATGACCAGACCGGCGATGGTGAGCGGCATCAGCGCCCAGTCGGCGAAGTTTCCGGTCACGGCGAGGAACGTGTAGAGCGCGGCCGCCACGATCAGCCAGATCAGGCCGGTGCGCAGGGCGGACTTGCGCTGCTGGGGCGTGGCGGGCTTGGAGACGACGCTGCTCTCGCCGCTCAGGTGGCGCGAGCCGAGCATGAACTGGGCGAGGCCGAGGGCCATGCCGACCGCGGCGAGCGCGAAGCCGAAGTGCCAGTTGACGTTCTCGCCCACGGTGCCGATCGTCAGCGGGGCGAGGAAGGCGCCCATGTTGATGCCGATGTAGAACAGCGTGAAGCCACCGTCACGGCGCGGGTCCTCCGGGCCGTCGTAGAGGTGGCCGACCATCGTGGAGATGTTGGCCTTCAGGAGGCCGGAGCCGAGCGCGACGAGCGCGAGGCCCGCGAAGAAGGAGGCCGAGCTCGGCAGGGCGAGGGTGATGTGGCCGAGGATGACCACGCCGGCGCCGACGGCGACCGTCTTGCGCGGTCCCCAGAAGCGGTCCGCGACCCAGCCGCCGGGCATGGCGAGCAGGTAGACCATCGACATGTAGACGGAGTAGATCGCCGTCGCCGTCGTGGCACTCATGTTCATGCCGCCGGGGGCGATCAAGTACAGCGGGAGCAGTGCTTTCATGCCGTAGAAGCTGTAGCGCTCCCACATCTCGGTCATGAACAGTGTGGCCAGTCCGCGGGGGTGGCCGAAGAAGGTCTTCTCAGAGCCAGGGGTACCGGCGGAGTCCTTCGTCAGGCTGGACGCCATGGGTCGATCCTCGTGAGTTCGGGACGCGCGGCAAGAGCGTGTGCGCGCCCGGTGGGGGGCGGTCGGCACCGGGGTCGTACCGTCCGCACACCCCCACGCCCGGGGGAGTTCGCGCTCCGTTGCCAGGAGCGGCGCTGGTGGACGGCGACTCCGAGATCCACGCCCTGGCGCGTACATGCACACAGGGCCCGACCACAGGTCATTCCTTCAAAGGCTGGCAGAGCCGGCCTGCACATAAAAGAGACCTAAGGCCGCACAGTGGGCCAAAGGTCCTTGCATAGTGCATCAGGCGTTGGGTCACCATACGCCATGTGAAGGAGGGATATGGAAGGACTTGAGAGATGGATCACAGGTTACGGTGGAACCGCCGCCCACATTTAAAGGTGATCCACAGGATCGCACCGCATAGCCGCAGGCGTCGACCGACGGAAGGCGATCACCCCACTTCGGTGGTCCGGCGCGGACTACCATCACCCCATGACCCGTGTACTGCTCGCCGAGGACGACGCGTCCATCTCGGAGCCGCTGGCCCGTGCCCTGCGCAGGGAGGGGTATGAGGTCGAAGTGCGTGAGGACGGCCCGACCGCCCTCGACGCCGGGCTGCAGGGCAGCGTCGACCTTGTCGTACTCGACCTGGGGCTGCCCGGAATGGACGGCCTGGAGGTGGCCCGCCGCCTCCGTGCCGAGGGGCACACGGCGCCGATCCTCATCCTGACCGCCCGCGCCGACGAGGTGGACACCGTCGTCGGCCTGGACGCGGGCGCCGACGACTACGTGACCAAGCCCTTCCGGCTTGCCGAGCTGCTCGCCCGGGTCCGGGCCCTGCTCCGGCGCGGCGCCGCCGAGCCGCAGCAGGCGCCGGCCACGCACGGCGTACGGATCGACGTCGAGTCGCACCGTGCCTGGATGGGCGAGGAGGAGCTCCAGCTCACGGCCAAGGAGTTCGACCTGCTGCGGGTGCTTGTCCGGGACGCGGGCCGGGTGGTCACCCGTGACCAGCTGATGCGCGAGGTCTGGGACACGACGTGGTGGTCGTCCACCAAGACCCTGGACATGCACATCTCCTGGCTCCGCAAAAAACTGGGCGACGACGCGGCGAACCCCCGCTACATCGCCACTGTGCGGGGCGTCGGCTTCCGCTTCGAGAAGAGTTGAGGGGCTGCGCCCCGTCAGGGGCGCGGGGAACTGCGCGAGCAACGCAAGACGACCCGCACCCGCCGTAGAACCGCCGCGGCCATACGCGTCTGCGACTCCGTCGTGGCTGGCCGCGCAGTTCCCCGCGCCCCTAAGGGGGGCTTCGATCGGCGACACTGAGTAAATGCGCCGCCGACTGATCAGCAGCACCCTCGCCGTAGTCCTCGTAGTGATCGCGGTCTTCGGGGTGAGCCTCGTCATCGTCGAGACGAGAACGATCAGCAGCAGCGCTCAGGAGCGAGTGACGAGCGAGGCACTCCGCCTGGCCAGCATCGTGGACAGCAGGCTCATCAGCGACGAGCGGATCAACGCCGAGATCCTGCGTGACGTCGCCGCGGTCGACACCGACCGCTACGCCCTGATCGAGATCCCCGGCCGCGCCCCCATCGAGATCGGCAAACGCCCCACCGGCGACGTCATCCACGACACGGCCGACGGCGAGGAGGGCGAGAAGGTCACCGTCGAGGAGCCGCGCACGGCCGTCACCCAGGAGGTCGGCCGCACCCTGCTGATCATCGCCGCGGTGGCCCTGCTCGCGATCGTCGCCGCCGTACTCCTCGCCGTACGCCAGGCCAACCGCCTCGCCTCGCCGCTCACCGACCTCGCGGAGACCGCCGAACGCCTCGGCTCGGGCGACCCCAGGCCACGCCACAAGCGGTACGGGGTGCCGGAGCTCGACCGGGTCGCGGACGTCCTGGACGGCAGCGCCGAGCGGATCGCCCGGATGCTGACCGCCGAGCGGCGGCTGGCCGCGGACGCCTCGCACCAGCTCCGTACGCCGCTGACGGCCCTCTCCATGCGCCTGGAGGAGATCACCGTCACCGATGACCTGGACACGGTGAAGGAGGAGGCCACGATCGCGCTCGCGCAGGTCGAGCGCCTCACCGACGTCGTACAGCGGCTGCTCACGAACTCACGCGACCCGCGCACCGGCTCCGCCGTCTCCTTCGACCTGGACGAGGTCGTCAAGCAGCAGCTCGAGGAGTGGCGCCCGGCCTACCGCAGCGCGGGCCGCGCCATCGTCAGCTCGGGCAAGCGGCATCTGCGGGCCGTGGGCACGCCGGGGGCGGTCGCGCAGGTCCTCGCGGCGCTCATCGAGAACTCACTCATGCACGTCGGGGGCACAGAGGCCCTGCGCACCCGCGTCACGGGCAACCAGACGGTCGTCGAGGTCACGGACGACGGCCCCGGCGTTCCCGCCGATCTCGGCGCGCGGATCTTCGAGCGCACCATCAGCGGCCGCAACTCGACGGGTATCGGCCTGGCGGTCGCCCGGGATCTGGCCGAAGCCGACGGCGGCCGCCTGGAGATGCTCCAGACGAAGCCGCCGGTGTTCGGCCTGTTCCTGTCGCGCACGCCGCCGAAGCGGGCGGAGGAGCCCGAGCGGACGCTTCGGTAGACCGCTGAGGGCCTAGTGCGTGCCCCGCGCTGCGGGCCGCTTCTCCTCGGCCGGCACGGCCGTGCTCCCGTCGTCCAGGAACGATTCCGCACGGGCGACGGCGTCACGGGCGGGCAGCGTCTTGAAGACCCAGGTGCGGTAGGACCAGAAGCGGAAGCAGGTGGCGATGCCGATGCCCACGAACTTGAAGATGTTGCGCTGGAGCGGGCTGTCCCAGTCGAAACCGTAGATCGCGGCGTACAGGACGCCGTTCTCGATCACCAGGCCGACCGCGCTGAACATCAGGAACAGCGTGAGCTCCTTGGTGCGGGAGCTCTTGTCGCGGTCCCGGTACGTGAAGTAACGGAAGCCCACGTAGTTGAAGGCGATGGCGACGACCGTGGCGATCACGTTCGCGCGCACGGCCTGGAGGCTCGTCATGTGCCACAGCAGGTTGGAGACGCCGAAATTCACCAGCGTGCCCAGGGCTCCCACGGCGCCGAACTTGGCCACTTCGCGCGCGAGCTGATCCAGTCGCACCCGTAGTGCGCCACGTTCCGTCATGGTGGTCGCCCCAGCCCCCGTCGTCGATTCGTTCGGTCGTCGTCTCGTCGACGTAATTGGTGATTCGGTCGCGTCAACCCAGCCATGCTAACCAGCGACCCCGGCCCGTTGCGCGTGGACGCTTCCACACTGTGGCGGCTCTGTGACGGGAGCGCCCGTACGGTGCACGGAAACCGGCCGTTCCGACGTGGCTGATACAGGCCGATACCCTGGGGGTGTGACGTTCCCGGTAGTCGGCATGGTCGGCGGCGGTCAGCTCGCCCGCATGACCCACGAGGCGGGTATCCCCCTCGGCCTGAAATTCAAGCTCCTCAGTGACACCCCTCAGGACTCCGCGGCGCAGGTCGTCGGCGATGTCGTCATCGGCGACTATCGCGACCTCGACACGCTGCGCGAGTTCGCGAGGGGCTGCGACGTGATCACTTTCGATCACGAACACGTACCCACCGAGCATCTACGTGCCCTGGAGGCGGACGGCATCCCCGTGCGCCCCGGGCCCGACGCGCTGGTGCACGCCCAGGACAAGGGCGTCATGCGCGAGAAGCTCACGGAGATCGGCGTGCCGTGCCCGCGCCACCGGATCGTGCGCGATCCGGCGGACGTGGCGGCCTTCGCGGCCGAAGGCGACGGCTTCCCCGTGATCCTCAAGACGGTGCGTGGCGGCTATGACGGAAAGGGGGTGTGGTTCGTCCGTTCCGTCGAGGACGCCGAAGATCCCTTCCGGGCCGGTGTCCCGGTCCTGGCCGAGGAGAAGGTCGACTTCGTACGGGAACTCGCGGCGAACGTCGTGCGCTCGCCGCACGGCCAGGCCGTGGCCTACCCCGTCGTCGAGTCGCAGCAGGTCGACGGCGTCTGCGACACGGTGATCGCGCCCGCTCCCGGCCTCTCCGAGGACCTCGCGGGCGCGGCGCAGGAGCTGGCGCTGCGCATCGCCAAGGAACTCGGCGTGGTCGGCCACCTCGCGGTCGAGCTCTTCGAGACCCACGACGGCCGCATCCTGGTCAACGAGCTGGCGATGCGCCCGCACAACTCCGGCCACTGGACGCAGGACGGGGCGATCACGTCCCAGTTCGCGAACCATGTGCGCGCGGTGCTCGACCTCCCCCTCGGCGACCCGCGCCCGCGGGCGAAGTGGACGGTCATGGCCAATGTCCTGGGCGGCGACTACCCGGACATGTACCAGGCGTACCTGCACTGCATGGCGCGCGACCCGCAGCTGAAGATCCACATGTACGGCAAGGACGTGAAGCCGGGCCGCAAGGTCGGCCACGTCAACACCTACGGCGACGACCTGGACGACGTGCTGGAGCGCGCGCGTCACGCGGCCGGCTATCTCAGAGGAACGATCACCGAATGACCGCACCTGTAGTTGGCATTGTGATGGGCTCCGACTCGGACTGGCCGGTCATGGAGGCCGCGGCCAAGGCTCTCGACGAGTTCGAGATCCCCTACGAGGTCGACGTCGTCTCGGCGCACCGCATGCCGCGCGAGATGGTCGCGTACGGCGAGGAAGCGGCCGACCGCGGTCTCAAGGCGATCATCGCGGGGGCCGGCGGCGCCGCGCACCTGCCGGGCATGCTCGCTTCGGTGACCCCGCTGCCGGTCATCGGCGTGCCCGTACCGCTCAAGTACCTCGACGGCATGGACTCGCTCCTGTCCATCGTGCAGATGCCCGCGGGTGTCCCGGTGGCCACGGTCTCGGTGGGCGGCGCGCGCAACGCGGGCCTCCTCGCGGCGCGCATCCTCGCCGCGCACGACCCCGAAATCCTCGGCCGCATGCGGGAGTTCCAGCAGGAGCTGAACGAACAGGCCACGGAGAAGGGCAAGCGGCTCCGTACGAAGGTCGAGGGCGCGGGGTCCGGCTTCGGCTTCGGCTCGGGGAAGTGAGCGCGATGACTGCGCTGGACGAGGCCCGCGCGCTGCTCGCCGACTTCCCCGTGGTCGACGGGCACAACGACCTGCCCTGGGCGCTGCGCGAGAAGGCCGGTTACGACATCGACCGCCTCGACATCGCGGCCGACCAGACGGGCAGCCTGCACACGGACATCGCACGCCTGCGGGCGGGCGGTGTCGGCGCGCAGTTCTGGTCGGTGTACGTCCGCACGGACCTGACGGGCGACGCGGCGGTGAGCGCGACGCTCGAACAGATCGACTGCGTCGACCAGTTGCTCACGCGCTACCCCGCTGACCTGCGGCGCGCGCTGACGGCCGCGGACATGGAAGCGGCGCGGGGCGAGGGCCGTATCGCGTCCCTGATGGGAGCCGAGGGCGGCCACTCGATCAACAACTCCCTCGCGACCCTGCGGGCGTTGCACGCGCTCGGCGTCCGCTACATGACGCTGACGCACAACGACAACATCGCGTGGGCGGACTCGGCGACGGACGAGCCGGGCGTCGGGGGCCTCTCCCCGTTCGGCCACGAGGTGGTCCGGGAGATGAACCGCAGCGGCATGCTCGTGGACCTCTCCCACGTGGCGGCGACGACGATGCGGGCGGCCCTGGACACGTCCGTGGCGCCCGTGATCTTCTCGCACTCCTCGTCCCTCGCGGTGTGCGACCACCCGCGCAACATCCCGGACGACGTCCTGGAGCGCCTGCCCGCGAACGGCGGCGTCGCGATGGTCACGTTCGTGCCGAAGTTCGTCCTCCAGGCGGCGGTCGACTGGACGGCGGCGGCCGACGAGAACATGCGGGCGCACGGCTTCCACCACTTGGACACGACGCCGGAGGCGATGAAGGTCCACGCGGCCTTCGAGGAGTCCACCCCGCGCCCGGTCGCCACGGCCTCGACGGTCGCCGACCACCTCGACCACATGCGCGAGGTCGCGGGCGTCGACCACATCGGCATCGGCGGCGACTACGACGGCACGGCGTTCACGCCGGACGGCCTCGACGACGTCTCGGGCTACCCGAACCTGATCGCGGAGCTCCTGACCCGCGGCTGGTCGAAGCCGGACCTGGCCAAGCTGACGTGGCAGAACGCGGTCCGCGTGCTCGGCGCCGCGGAGGACGTGGCACGGGACGAGCAGTCCCGGCGCGGTCCGTCGAACGCGACGCTCCAGCAGTTGGACGGCTGAGGGTGAGCGACGAGCCGGACGGCTCGTCGCTCACCGCGTGCGCCACTGGTGTCCGGGCAGGAAGCGCACGTCGTACTGCTCGGGGACGGTCGCGAACTTCTCGGGCGTGGGCACCACGGGCTCGCGCGGCAGGCCGAGCCCTTCGGCGGGCGCACCGAGCGTCTCGAAGAACCGCTCGAAGGTGCCGCCGGGCCCCGCGGCGACGCCGACGACCTGGCTGTGGTGGCGCTCCATGCGGTAGGCGTGCGGGCAGTTCTTGGGCACGAAGCCGAAGTCGCCGGGGGTGAGGAGCTTCTCCAGCTGCTCGCCCTCCAGGTCCTCGACGAAGAGGCGGACGGCGCCCTGGGTGACGTAGAAGACCTCGTACGTGTCGGGGTGCAGGTGGGCCGGGATGACGTTGCCCGCGGGGCCCTCGACGGTGAAGAAGTTGAAGCCGTTCTCGGTCTGCTCGCCGCCCGCGTAGATGGTGATCAGGTCGCCGAACAGATGGGCGCGGTCGCCCGCTCCCTTCTCGATGACATAGGGCTTGCCCGGCTCGGCGGGGATGCGGGAAGCGCTCCGGTGGCGGGTGGCGTACTCGATGGTCATGGGCTCTTCCGGAGGCTGGGCGACGATGAATGTCAGGCAGCCTGACATAGTGAGTCCGTGGCGGGCAAGGAGCGGCCCCGCGTACCCATAGGCTCTCGGCATGCACGCCACCGGCCGCAACCTCCCGCAACTCCTCGGCGACGCCCGTCGCTGGTTCGAGGACGCGCTCCTCGCGACCCTGGAGGAGGCGGGGGAGGCGCAGGTGTCGCCGGCCCAGGCGGGCCTCTTCGCCGTCCTCGACGAGGAGGGCACGACGGTCTCCGAGCTGGCCCGCCGGATGGGCGTCACCCGGCAGACCGCCCATCAGGCGGTGCACGGCCTGGTCGCCGCGGGCCTCCTGGAGCAGGTGCCCGACCCCTCGTCGGGGCGCCAGCGGCTGATCCGCCGCACCGAGGAGGGCGCACGTACGCACCGGAGGGCGGAGCTGGTCCTGCGCCGGGTCGAGCGGGAGCTCGCCGACCGGATCGGCGAGCCGCAGGTGCGGGCGCTGCGGGCGGCGCTGGAACTCCCGTGGGGCGATCCGCCGGTTCTCGCGCCGGGTCTGGATCCGGGACTCGCTCCGGGCAGGGACTGACCCCGGCCGACCCCCGCAAAACACAGCTGCCCTCCCCCCGCGGCAGGGGAAGGGCAGCTGCGTCGTTCTCGGGTTACGGCAGGTTGCGGGCCATGACGATCCGCTGGACCTGGTTCGTGCCCTCGTAGATCTGGGTGATCTTCGCGTCGCGCATCATGCGCTCGACGGGGTAGTCACGGGTGTAGCCGTAGCCGCCGAGGAGCTGGACGGCGTCCGTGGTGACCTCCATCGCGACGTCCGAGGCGAAGCACTTGGCGGCCGCACCCTGGAAGGTGAGGTCCGCGTCACCGCGCTCCGACTTGGCCGCGGCGGCGTACGTCAGCTGACGCGCGGCCTCGATCTTCATCGCCATGTCCGCGAGCATGAACTGCACGCCCTGGAAGTCGCCGATCGGCTTCCCGAACTGCTTGCGCTCCTGGACGTACCCCTTCGCGTAGTCCAGGGCGCCCTGTGCGATGCCGAGCGCCTGGGCCGCGATGGTGATGCGGGTGTGGTCCAGGGTCTTCATCGCCGTGGCGAAGCCCGTGCCCTCCTCGCCGATCATGCGGTCGGCGGGGATGCGAACGTTGTCGAAGTAGACCTCGCGGGTCGGCGAACCCTTGATGCCGAGCTTCTTCTCCGGGGCGCCGAAGGAGACGCCCTCGTCCGACTTCTCGACGACGAAGGCGGAGATGCCCTTCGAGCGCTTGGTCGGGTCGGTCACGGCCATCACCGTGTAGTACTCGGAGACGCCCGCGTTCGTGATCCAGCGCTTCACGCCGTTCAGGACCCAGGAGTCGCCGTCACGGACGGCCCGCGTCTTCATGCCCGCCGCGTCCGAGCCAGCGTCCGGCTCGGAGAGGCAGTACGAGAACATGCCCTCGCCCTTGGCGAGCGGCGTCATGTACTTCTTCTTCAGCTCCTCGGACCCGGAGAGGATCACGGGGAGCGAGCCCAGCTTGTTCACCGCCGGGATCAGGGAGGACGAGGCGCAGACGCGGGCCACTTCCTCGATCACGATGACCGTGGCGAGCGCGTCGGCGCCGGTGCCGCCGAAGCTCTCGGGTACGTGCACGGCGTGCAGGTCGGAGGCCACGAGGGCGTCGAGCGCCTCCTGCGGGAAGCGGGCCTCCTCGTCCACCGCGGCGGCGAACGGTGCGATCTTCGCCTCGGAGAGCGAACGGATCGCGTCCCGGAGCATGTCGTGCTCCTCGGACGGGCGGTACAGGTCGAAATCAGCCGATCCGGCCAAGGTTTCTCACGCTCCAAGGACGCTAATTACTGTTAAGTAACCCAAATTTTAGAGGGCGGCTCACGCGACGGATACGTGAGCTTGCCGACAGCGGGCGGCAGCCGGGCGGCGAGCAGTCGGCAATAGCGGGAACGTGCCCGGTCAAGGGCCCGACTATGCTCGGGCACCGCACTGACGGCCGTATACCCCTGGAGCACCGCATGGCCCTCAAGATCACCGTGATCGGCACCGGCTACCTCGGTGCGACGCACGCCGCGGCCATGGCCGAGCTCGGTTTCGAGGTGCTCGGCCTCGACGTCGTGCCCGAGAAGATCGAGATGCTGCAACGGGGCGAGGTCCCGATGTACGAGCCCGGTCTGGAGGAGCTGCTGCGCAAGCACGTCGCCGGGATCGAGGGTTCGAGCGGGCGGCTCCGCTTCACCATGGACTTCGCGGAGGTCGCCGCCTTCGGTGACGTCCACTTCGTCTGCGTGAACACCCCGCAGAAGCATGGCGAGTACGCCTGCGACATGAGCTACGTGGACAGCGCCTTCGCGCAGCTCGCCCCGCATCTGACGCGCCCCGCGCTCGTCGTCGGCAAGTCCACCGTGCCGGTCGGCTCGGCGGACCGCCTCGCGCGCGAGCTGGCCGCGGCGGCTCCTGCGGGCGCCGAGGCCGAGCTGGCCTGGAACCCGGAGTTCCTGCGCGAGGGCCTGGCCGTGAAGGACACGCTGCACCCCGACCGCATCGTCGTCGGCGTCCGCAGCGCGCACGCCGAGAAGCTGCTCCGCGAGGTGTACGCGGGGCCGATCGGCGAGGGCTCGCCCTTCGTCGTGACCGACTTCCCGACCTCCGAGCTCGTGAAGACCTCGGCCAACTCCTTCCTCGCCACGAAGATCTCCTTCATCAACGCGATGGCCGAGGTGTGCGAGGCCGCGGGCGGCGACGTCGTGAAGCTGGCGGAGGCGCTCGGCTACGACGACCGGATCGGCAAGAAGTTCCTGCGGGCCGGGATCGGCTTCGGCGGCGGTTGCCTGCCCAAGGACATCCGGGCGTTCATGGCGCGGGCGGGCGAACTGGGGGCGGACCAGGCCCTGACCTTCCTTCGCGAGATCGACTCCATCAACATGCGCCGGCGCGGGCAGATGGTGGAGATGGCGCGCGAGGCGCTGGGCGGCGGGTCCTTCCTGGGCAAGCGGGTCGCGGTCCTCGGCGCCACGTTCAAGCCGGACTCCGACGACGTACGTGACTCGCCGGCGCTGAACGTCGCCGGGCAGATCCACCTCCAGGGCGGCCAGGTCACGGTGTACGACCCCAAGGGGATGGCGAACGCGGGCCGGCTCTTCCCGACGCTGGCGTACGCGGAGAGCGCCCTGGACGCGGTGCGGGGCGCCGACGCGGTGCTGCACCTCACGGAGTGGCGGGAGTTCCGCGAGCTGGACGCGGAGGCCCTTGGCGAGGTGGCGTCGAACCGCCTCATCCTGGACGGCCGCAACGCGCTCGACCCGGAGGTCTGGCGCGCGGCGGGCTGGACGTACCGGGCGATGGGGCGGCCTTCGGCCTGAGGCCTGTCGGGCCGCTTGTCCGGGGCGGACAAGGCCGCACGCCCGGCGTCGCCGTACCCGACTGTCCCGCCCCCTCGCGCCCGCCCGCTTCTACGCCGCCGTCGCCGGCGGCACCCCCAAGGACGACGGCGACGGCGGCACTCTGCGCCTGCTGAAGAGCCGCCCGCTGAAGCGCCGTCGGCTAGAGAGCCGCCTGTCGGCGTCGTCTCTCGCGCGCCGCCCGTGCCGCGAAGTCCGCGCCGCGCAGCACCCGTTGGACGTTGCCCCACGTCAGGCGGGCGAGATCCGCGTCGGGCCAGTCGCGCTCGATGAGCTCGGCGACGAGGTACGGATAGTGCGAGACGTCGCCCAGGCCGTCGGGGTGCGCGTCTGGCGTGTCGTACATACCCGAGAGGCCCACGGACTCCGGGCCCGCGAGCCGGCGTACGTGATCGAGGTGGTCCGCCACCTCACGTATCGAGGAACCCGTCTGCCCGGCCGCCAGGGGCACCAGGCACAGGCCCTTGGCGGCGCCGAGCGCGGTGAGCAGGTCGTCCGGGAGGTTCGCCGGGGAGTCCCGCAGCGCGCGGGCCCCCGAGCGGGCGAAGACCACCGGCGCCCTGGAGACGGCGAGCACCCGGCGAGCGGTGGCATCGGACGCCCCGGACAGCTCGGCGAGCACCCCCAGCCGGTTCAGCTCGCGCACCACTTCCTCGCCGAAGGGACTCAGCCCGTCGGGGCCCGCCCATGACGTGCCGGAGAGCGTCAGCGAGCACAGGCCGAGGGCGTGCAGGGCGCGCAGGGTGGCCAGCGAGTCGCCGATCGCCTCGGCGCGCGCCGGGCCGAGCAGGGCGGCGATGCGGCCGCAGTGACGGGCGTCGGCCACCTCGGACGCCGACGTGGCGAGGCGCAGCCCCTCGGAGTGGCTGCGGACGGCGTGCTTGGCGAGGTCGAGCTGTTCGAGGGTCGCGCCGAGCACGCGGTCACCGGTGACGGACTCCGGGACGTGCACGGACCAGAACTGCGCCCCCACACCGCCGGCCCGCAGGCGCGGCACATCGGCGTCCACGGCGCTGTCGCCCAGCTCCAGGTCGTACCAGGGAAGTCCGCTCAGCGCCCACGGCAGCCCGCTGTAGCCGTCGGCGACGGGATGCGCGGCGAGCAGCGCGCGAGCCCGCCTGAGCGGGTCCGGCACGGAAGGCTCGGGTCTGGGCAGCAGCTCTCCGGCCGCCGTCTTGGACCGGGAGCCGGGCGCCGTCGCCGTCTCGCTCACCGGTCCGGGCTCGAAGGCGTCGGATATGGGCGGGGTTTCGGGGGTTCGCGCGGCGGGCCGGTCGAGGTCTCCGGCTGCGGCGGTGGTGTCGAGGTCGACCTGCAGATCTGCCATTGGCGTGCTCCGGGCGTCAGGTGGGGTCCGGTCCACCGTGACACGGGGGAGCCGCGCCTTCGCGGCGGGCGGAGCGTTCGGGGTACCCCCCTGGCACGCAGCCGTGCGCACGGCATGCGAAAGGCCCCGCCGATCCCGGCGGGGCCCTTGCGCGTATGAGCGGAACGCCCGGGGCTCAGCCGCCCGAGACCGTCACCTTCTCGTCGTTGTTCAGCTGCTCCACCATCTGCTTGACCTTGGCCTTGTCCCACAGGAGGTTGCCGCCGGTGGAGCCCGCGAGCGGCATGTTCATGGACTTGCCGTCGCCGCCCGTGACGCCCTTCATCGCCCAGAACATGGACGCCACGTCGAACAGGCCCATGTCCTTGTCGACGATCAGCGTGTCCAGGCCGGCGCCCATCGTGGGGTAGAGCTTGAAGGGGTTCATGACCGTGCCGGGCGTCGCCGCCTGGTTGGCCAGGGCCGCGAGGAACTTCTGCTGGTTCTTCGTACGGTCCAGGTCGCTGCCCGGCAGGGCGTAACGGGTGCGGACGAAGGCCAGGGCCTGCTTGCCGTCGAGGGTCTGCTTGCCCGCCTCGAAGTCGGCGCCGGACTTCTCGTCCTTGAAGCCCTTGGGGATGTCCATCTCGACGCCGCCGACCGCGTCCACGATCTTCGCGAAGCCGCCGAAGCCGATCTCGGCGTAGTGGTCGATCCGCAGGCCGGTGTTGTACTCGACGGTGCGCACGAGCAGCTCGGGGCCGTCTTCGGCGTACGCGGCGTTGAGCTTCGTCTGGCGGCCCTGGTTCGGGTAGAGCTTCCCGGACTCGGCGCCCTTGAAGGACGGGATCGTCACGTTCGAGTCGCGGGGCAGCGAGATCATCGTGTTCCCGCCGTCGTCCGCGACGTGCAGGATCATCATCGAGTCCGTGCGCTTGCCCTCGGCGGAGCCCGTGTGGAGGTCCTTCTTGTCCTGGTCGGACATGCCCTCGCGGCTGTCGGAGCCGACGATCAGGTAGTTCGTGCCGTCGCCGCCGTCGGGGCGCTCGATGACCTTGGAGAGGTCGACCTCGCGCTTGAGCTTGGAGTCGGCCCAGAAGTACGTGCCGACGGAGACCGCGACGAGCACCACGACCAGGGTGATCGAGCCGATCTTGATGCGGCGCCGCCAGTTCGGGGCGGGGCGGGGTGCACGGGTGGCGTATCCGTCGCCGCCGCCCTGGCCGCCGTTGCCGTTCGGTGAGCCGTAGACCTGACCGGTGTTGTAACCGCTGTCGTAGCCGTCCTGGCGGGGGCTGCGGGGCTCGAACATGTCGTCGCGAGCGTCACCGTACCGCTGGCCGGAGCCGTCGTCGTAGGACTGCTGCTGCGGGACGCCTCCCGCCTGCTGCTGGCCCGGTCGGCCGGACGGGCCGCCGCGCTGGACATGCCGCATCCTGCGGGCGCCCTCAGGCTGTGCGCTCCCGCTGCCGCGGCCGTATCGTCGGCCGCCCTGGTCGTCAGGCCAATCGCTCATGTGGACCAGTGTGCCGCGTCCGGCAGGGTGCCTTACAGGGCCGGTGTGATTTCGGGTCAGGGCTGTTGCAGAGCTGATGCAAAGCGGCCGGGGCGCGGTCGGGACATACGTCAGACATAGGGTGGAGCCCATGACAGACCTGGCCCCCGGCACGGAATCGGAGATTCCGGGCAAGCCGACCTCGGCGTCCCGTACGACTCTCAGCCACATCATGACCCACGCCGACACCAACCTCCTCGGGACGGTGCACGGCGGTGTGATCATGAAACTGGTGGACGACGCCGCGGGAGCGGTCGCGGGACGGCACTCGGGCGGGCCCGCGGTCACCGCGTCCATGGACGAGATGGCCTTCCTGGAGCCGGTGCGCGTCGGCGACCTGGTCCATGTGAAGGCGCAGGTGAACTGGACGGGCCGCAGCTCCATGGAGGTCGGCGTCCGGGTCCTGGCCGAGCGCTGGAACGAGTCGACGCCCGCGCAGCAGGTGGGCTCCGCGTATCTCGTCTTCGCCGCCGTCGACGCGGACGGCAAACCGCGCACCGTGCCGCCGGTGCTCCCGGAGACCGAGCGGGACCGGCGCCGCTACCAAGAGGCGCAGATCCGGCGCACGCACCGTCTCGCGCGGCGCCGGGCCATCAAGGAGCTGCGGCAGGCGCGTGCCGCCGAGGGCCTCGACGACTGAGCCCCCTGGCGGCCCCCGCCCGTCAGGAGCCCCCTACCGGCACACCACCTGGTCGCCGGTCAGGGCGCCGAACTCGCCCTGGTAGGCGTCCTCCGCCTGTACCGGCCTGATCCGCTTGAAGTCCTGGGCCACGAAGACCTTCAGGGTCGAGCCGAGGCCGTTCACCGGCTTCATGATGCTGCCGGGCAGCGCGGTCGCCAGGGACTTCGCCGAGCGGTCCCAGCGCGGGTCGTACGCGACGACCGTGCGCTTGAGCGGGGCGCCCGGCCAGTTGCCCGGAGCCCGCGTCGTCCGGAAGCCGGTGGACCGCAGCGCGGTGTCGACCTGCTTGCCCAGGCCCGGCCTGCCCGTGCCGTTGTCGACCTGCACCCGGATCTGCTGCGGGGACACGTCGACGATGGCCCGCTTGGCGTGGTGCGCGGCCAGGGGACGGTCCGCGCGGATCGCGTCGAAGAGCTTCACGGACTTGCGCGGGTCCCACTTCAGCGTCGACCCGATGCCCGGCACGTTCACACCCTTGTCGAGCAGCGGCACCGTGGTGAACTCCGACGAGCGCGGCGAGAAGCCGCGCATCGCCCGCCCCAGGGAGAGCATCTCGTTCGTGCCGAAGCCGCCGTCGGCCCGGACCGAGCTGAGCAGCGTCCGGCTCACGTCGCGGAACTTCAGCGGGTTGAGCAGCACCCCGCTGCCGGTGGCCTTGGAGATCAGCGCCGCGAGGAACCGCTGCTGGCGGCGCATCCGGCCCAGGTCCGACGAGCCGTCGACGTGCCGGGTGCGGACGTACTGGAGCGCGGCGCCGCCGTTCAGCGTGTGCGTGCCGACGGGCAGGTCGAGCCCGGTGTACGAGTCCTTGAGCGGGCGGGCCGTGCAGATCTCGACGCCGCCGAGCACGTCCACGGTCTTCATGAAGCTGGTGAAGTCGACCTCCAGATAGTGGTCGATCTTGACCTTCGTCATGTTCTCGACGGTCCGCACGGTGAGGTTCGCGCCGCCCTCCGCGTACGCCGCGTTCATCTTGACCGGGTGCGGCTTGTGCTTCTCGCCGGAGTTCCGGTCGACGTGCTCGGGCATCTCCGCGTAGCTGTCCCGGGGCAGGCTCACGACGCTGGCGCGGTTCCGGTCCTCCGAGATGTGCACGATCATGATCGTGTCCGTGCAGTGACAGGGCGCTCCGCCCAGGCGGTACTTCTCCTTGTCCGCATCGGTGACCTTGTCGCGGCCGTCGGTGCCCACCAGCAGGACGTTCATGCCGTTGCCCGCCTTGGGGCGGTTCTTCATGTCCTTGAAGGCGTCGACCCGGTCGATCTTGGTGTCGAGGCTCGTGACGACGGCGTGCCCGATCCCGGCCGCCGCGAGCACCGTCACGGAGAACACCGTCGCCGCCCGCGCGACCCAGCGTGGCCGCCTGCGCCGCTTGACCTGCCGACCCGTGGGCTGCTGCACGGGCTGCCTCGCGCGTGGCGGGCGTTGGCCACGCGGTGGCGGCGTCGGGTAGCGGCGGGGCGGTGTGGGCACGTGAGGGGACACCTCCGCGGTGGCCGGGACGGGTGGGGGAGAGTCTCGATGGGCCGGGGAATGCCAGAACCGTAGGCCCATACGATCTGCGACCCGGGGCAGCAGGCCGGGCGGCGCGCGCCGGTGTCCCCCATTCGCGGTAACGTGGCGCCGATGAACGCGACGCCTCACGTGCAGCTTCCTGCCGTTTCCGTGATCATGCCGGTGCTCAACGAGGAACGGCATCTGCGTGCTGCCGTATCCGCGATCCTCGAACAGGATTACGACGGTGAGATGGAGGTCGTCGTCGCGCTCGGTCCCTCCACGGACCGCACGGACGAGATCGCCGCCGAACTGGTCGCCGAGACCGCCGGGCACCGCGCCAGGGTGCAGACCGTCCCGAACCCCACGGGCCGCACGCCCGCGGCCCTGAACGCCGCGATCAAGGCGTCGAGCCACCCCATCGTGGTGCGCGTGGACGGCCACGGCATCCTCTCGCCCGGCTACATCGCCACGGCGGTGCGCCTCCTGGAGGAGACCGGCGCGCAGAACGTAGGCGGCATCATGCACGCCGAGGGCGAGAACGCCTGGGAGGACGCAGTCGCCGCCGCCATGACGTCGAAGATCGGCGTGGGCAACGCCGCCTTCCACACCGGCGGCGAGGCCCAGCAGGCGGAGACCGTCTACCTCGGCGTCTTCCGCCGCGAGGCCCTGGAACAGCAGGGCGGCTACAACGAAGAGTTCATCCGCGCCCAGGACTGGGAGCTGAACTTCCGCATCCGCGAGGCCGGCGGACTCATCTGGTTCTCGCCCGAGCTGAAGGTGCAGTACCGCCCGCGGCCGAGCGTGAAGGCCCTGGCCAAGCAGTACAAGGACTACGGCCGCTGGCGGCACGTCGTCGCCCGCTACCACGAAGGCTCCATCAACCTGCGCTACCTCGCGCCGCCGACCGCGGTCTGCGCGATCGCGGCCGGCGTCGTCGTGGGCGCCCTGGTCACGCCGTGGGGCTTCGTCGTCCCCGCCGGCTACCTCGCGGCGATCGTGGCGGGCTCGCTGCCCGCGGGCAAGGGGCTTCCGCTGAAGGCGCGCCTCCAGATCCCGGTGGCGCTCGCGACCATGCACATGTCGTGGGGCTGGGGCTTCCTGACCAGCCCGCGCTCGCTGGCCAAGCGGGTCATCGCCTCGCGGCGCCCGGCCGTGCTCAGCGAGGCCTGAGGCACTTAACCGCCTTCCGGACGTCCGGACGGACCCGGCCCGCTTCTGCTTCCTGCGGGCCGGGGCCGGGCCGGGGTCGGTCCGGCGTCGGCGTCACTCCCAGGTGAACTTCGGGTTCACGTGCATGCAGGCCTTCTTGTCCGAGCCGTTGAGCGCGTCGGCCGAATCCGGCGTCTTGTCGTCCTGCTTCGACTTGGGATAGGTGTTCCCCTCCCGCCAGTCGGCGCCGACGACCAGGGTCACCCCGGAGACGTCCGTCGACTTCTTCACCGAACTCAGCTTCATGCCGAGGGACTTGGCGACCCGCTGGGCGTCGCCCTCCAGGTCCGCGCTGGGGAACTTGATGACGGTCTTCTCCTGCGCGAGTGCCGCCGTCGAATCGGCCGTCGCCTTGGTGAAGCCCTTCCCGGCGAGGATCTGGGTGACGGTGGTCGCCCGCCCGCCGACCGGGGGCTCGGTGTCGGAGCGGGTGCCGTTCTGCACCTGTACGGCGATCTCGGCGTCGTCGGCCGCCGGGTCGTCCGAGACCTTCTCCTCGGCGGGCTTCTTCTTGCCCTTGCCGTCCAGCGAGACGTCGTCGCGTACGAGGCGGAAGAGCTGCTCGGCGTCGCCCGGCTTGGGGATCACCCGCGCGCCCACGTACTCGAACGGCATGGTCGTCATCGTGGTCCGCTCCGGGGAGACCTTCTTGAGCTCGTTGCTCAGGTCGTAGAGCTTCTTGACGCTGCCGAGGCCCTCGTCGACCTTGAGCGCGCTGGTGGCCGTCTCGGCGAGTTTGCGCAGCTTGTTGGGGCTGCTCAGACCGGCGTTCTCGCGCAGCTCGCGCACAAGTGAGTTCATGTACATG
Source organism: Streptomyces sp. NPDC059900 (assembly GCF_050270335.1). Taxonomy (NCBI): domain Bacteria; kingdom Bacillati; phylum Actinomycetota; class Actinomycetes; order Kitasatosporales; family Streptomycetaceae; genus Streptomyces; species Streptomyces sp. NPDC059900. The sequence continues at coordinate 31,100 of NZ_JBNNJZ010000014.1, read as the reverse complement.
TGCTGGGCCTTGGCGCGGCTGATGTCGCTGCCGTCGTCGAAGCCGTAGCGGGTGCGCAGCCACTGGAGGGCCTGCTTGCCCTTGATGGACGTGGTGCCCTCTTCGAGCTTCAGACCCGATCCGTGGCCCTCGCTGTCGCGCGAGTGGATGTTGGCGTCCACACAGACCGGCACGCCGCCGATGGCGTCGGCCATGTCGACCACACCGGAGAAGTCCACTTCCATGAAGTGGTTGATGTGGATGTTGGTGAGCTTCTCCCAGGTGGCGACCGTGCAGCCGGGGCCGCCGCGGCCGAGCGTCTGGTTCGTCATCGTCCGCTGCGTGGAAGCCTCGTAGACCTTGCCGTCGTCCGGGTCGGTGCACTTGGGGATGTCGAGCAGCGTGTCGCGCGGCATGCTGATGACCGACATGTTCGTGCGGTCGGCCGACAGATGGAGCAGCATCTGGACGTCGGCGAGCGGTGTGCCGCCGAAGGTCTCCTTGGCGCCGCCGAGCTTCTGGTTCTCCTTGGAGTCCCGTGCGTCCGAGCCGATCAGCAGGATGTTCAGCGGAGTCTGGCCCGCGGCGTTAGGCGTGGGCTCGGGGGCCCGGTCCTCGCCGATGTTCAGCTCGTCGGTCTCCAGGTTGTTGTTCAGGTGCTGGTACCAGAGGTACCCGACGCCGGCCGTGCCGAGGATCAGCACCGAAAGGACCGTCGCCGACCAGCGGAGTATCCGGCGTCTTGGACGCGGTGCGCGCGGGCCGCCGCTCCCGCCGCGGTGCCGCTGCTTGCCGCCGTCCGCCGGTGGATTCCCGCCCTCGTGCTGCGGGCTTTCTTCCAAGCCAAGATCACTTGCGTGCGGGGCACGTTCTCGCGCCCCCTCCCCACGCACGCTGCTCTTCCCCATCCCCTGCCCCTCCCCGCGCCCCCGGCGCTCCCCGCGCCAGCCCGAATTACGGCCATCCTGCGCCTTGTTAGACGCAGAATGGCCGCTTCAGGTCACTTGGCACACACAGTCTTGTCCGCTTCGACCTTCTGGATGTCCTTCGGCGCCTTCGACGGAGCGCTGATGGAAACCCCGGCCCCCTTGAAGTCGCTGCCGAGCGTCAGCTTGATGGCGGGGAGCCCCTGCGAGTTCTTCTCGCTCTTCCCCGGCTTCATCGCGGAGCCCGAGAGCCCCATGACGTCGGCGAGCCGCCGGGCCTGGTCGGCCTGGTCGGGTGCGTACTCCAGCGTCGTCTTCTTGAGGTCGGACGGCGCGTTGCCGAGCTGGCTTGCCTTGGACATGCCCTCAGTGTTCTGCAAGTACGTGAGAGTTGCCTGAGCGGCGCCGGTCTTCCCGCTGCCGTTGTAGATGTTGACCCGCACGTCGGAGGCCGCGGACTTGCTGCCCTTGAGGCGGGCGGCGATCTCCTTCTTCTCCTTCTTCTCCTGGTCCTTCACCGCGGTCAGCGACTCGTCGGCGCGCATCATGGCGAAGAGCTGCTCGGCCTTCTCCTCGTTCGGGACGACCGTCGTGTGGACCTTCTCCGCCGGGTTGTCGACGACGGGCACGGTCGCGAAGCTCAGGTTCTTCATGTCGAACTTGCCGAGCTCCATGCCCAGGTCACGGAGTTTCATGATGTCCGCGATCTTGGAGTCGACGGTGAGTGCCTCGGTGCCCGCTTCGGCCAGCTTTATCATCTTCGACGGGCTGGTGAGCGTGTCGTTCGACTTGAGCTTGCGCATCAGCGAGCTGAGGAACTGCTGCTGGAGCTCGATGCGGCTCAAGTCGCCGCCGGTGCCCACGGAGTGGCGCGTGCGGACGAACGCCAGCGCGTCCTCGCCCTCGATGGTGTGCTTGCCCGCGGGCAGATTCAGGTGCGAGTCCGGGTCGTCGATGTCCTTGGCCAGGCAGACGTCCACGCCGCCGACCGCGCTGGAGAGCGTCTTGACCGCGTTGAAGTCGGCCACCATGAAGTGGTCCATCTTTATGCCGGTGATCTCGGTGACCGTACGCATGGTGCAGCTGGGCGTGCGGTCGTTCTGGCCGAGGCTCTCGTTGAAGCGGACGCCCTTCGAGCCGGCGATGGTCTTCTTGGTGCCGTCCTCCATCTCCGTCGGACAGTCCGGAATGTCCGTGATCATGTCGCGCGGGATGCTCAACGCGGTCGCGTTCGTACGGTCCTTGGAGACGTGCAGCAGGATCGTCGTGTCGGCGTGACCGAGGCTGCCCTTGTCGCCGTACTTCTCGTTGCCCTTGCCGCTGCGCTTGTCCGTGCCCATCACCAGGATGTTGATGGCGCGGTCCTTGCTGAAGCCGCCGGTGCCCGCTCCGTCGTCGTTGATGGAGGTGATGTTGTCGTTCAGGTGCTGGTAGTAGAGGTACCCGGCGGTGCCCGTCGCGACCAGGACGAGCGCGAGCGTGCCGCCCGTCCACACCAGGGCCTTCTTGCCCTTGGACTTCTTCGGCTTCTGCTTGCGCCGCCCGCTCGCGGGCTCCGGCTGCGGAGCCCGGCGTCTGCGCTGCGGCGGCACGTCCCGCTGTTCGTCACGTGAGTCACGGGGCTCACGTGACTCACGGGGCTCACCGCGTCGGCCGTCGCGGCCGCGCGTTCCCTGGCGTGACGAGGACCGCGTCGATCTGCGGGGTCCGGGCACTGCCGACTGCCCTCCGGAAGGGCTCAGTCGCAGTTCGTAATCGCCGGTGTTCGGGTTGAGTACCCACTGGTCTGCGGGGTCGATGTTCTCCGCCCGCCCACGGCCTTGCGCGTCCACGGTTGTCTGCGTCCTCCGTCGGGGCCACGCGGCGCCTTTCCCCCCTCAGACAAGGCGCTCGGTCAGTCGTCCAGCGGTGCGCGGCCATGAAGGGCCTGCGCACCGGATCGCTCACACTATCCGGCCAGTTCAGCGCTGAACGACGCCGGTGACAAATTCCACTCCCCTACAACTGGGCAATCCGCCCTATTTCTTTGTGCGGGCGGTCTTGCGCTTGAGCATGGCTTTACTCGCAGGTCGTTCCGGCCGCCGTGTTGCCGCGGAATGTGGGGGCGGGACTCGGCGTATCCGCGGGGTCGTCCGGCTTCTCGTCGCTCTCGTAGTCGTACTCTCCGGAGTCTTCGTAGTCGTCGTACTCGTCCTGCTCGCCGGACCCCGGCGAATCGTCCTGGCGGCCCTCCGCCTGTTCGCTGCTGGGGGTCGGCGCGGGCTCCTCGCGTGTCACCTGGAGGGGTTCGTCCCTTCGGAGCCGCGAGAAGAGCTCGTCCGCGGCGGGCTCCACGAGTTCATCCCGATTGGCGTCGTAGACATAGGACCGACGCGGCACCGTGAGGAACTGCACCTGTTCTGTGGGGATGTTGCGCATGCCGCGCACCAGTTCGTACAAACCACGCAAACTCGCAAGTGCCGGGTCGGTCGTCAGCGAAGAAGTGGCCGCGTCCAGAACGGGATAGAGCTTCCCCGGATTGAGCAGGACGTCATTGCTCTGCACCTTGTTGACGAGTGCCGCGAGGAACTGCTGCTGGCGGTCCATCCGGTCGGTGTCACTGCCGTTGCCGATGCTCTTGCGGGCCCGCACATAGCCGAGCGCCTGTTCGCCGTTGAGGGTCTGCATGCCCGCGGCGATCTTCAGATGGGCGGCCTTGTCGTTGATCGGTCGCTTGAGGCAGACCTGTACGCCGTCGACCGCGTCGACCATGTCCTTGAACCCGGCGAAGTCCACGACCATGTGGTGGTCGACGCGGATCTTCGTCATCTTCTCGACCGTACGAATGGTGCAGGCCGTCCCGCCGAACTCGTAGGCCCAGTTGAACTGGGCGAACTGGGCCCGTGTCCGCGACCCGTCGGGCTTGCGGCAGCTGGGCAGGTCCACCATCACGTCCCGCGGGATCGACACCGCGGTCGCGCTCTTCCGGTCGGCGGCGAGGTGCAGCAGGATCGTGGTGTCCGAGCGCTGGGTGCCCGGATCGCGGCCGTACTTCTTGTTGCCGCGGCCCGCCCTGGTGTCGGAGCCGATGAGCAGGATGTTCTGCGCGCCGTGCACGAGCGCCGTCGGGCGCTCCTTCTCGTAGCGGGCCAGTTCGGCCGCGGCGTCCGTGTCCTTGGTGATGTTGCCGTCGAGCTTCTTGTAGATCGCCCACCCGGCGCCCCCGGCCACGAGCACCAGCCCGGCCGCCCCTATCGCCGTCCAGCGCAGCCAGCGCCGCCTGCGCCGGGCGACGCCCTCACCGGTGGGACTGGAGCCCGCGCCGGGTGCGTGCGTGCCCGGCGTCCCAGGCAGGTCGCCGTCCGGGTCCGGGCGATCCGGTCCGGCGGGCATGCCTGCGGTGTCGGACACGTCTACGTCCACCCCTCATCGCGACGTCGGTGCAAGGTGCGCTTCTACGACCATGGACCGACGTGACGCCGGGGGCCTGCGGACCGGGGGCCGGGGTGGGCCGAACGGGGGACGGCGGGGGCCGCCGGGGCATCGCGGGGAGCCGGGGGAGGGGCGCGGCAGGGGCGCGGGCTACTTGGCGGTGGCGGTGACCCGCTCGTCCTCGATCCGCTTCGCGAGGCCGTCCCCGGACAGCTGGCCGAGATGGCGGCAGAGCACCACGGAGCCGCCGGAGGCCAGCGGGGCGTACAGGCCGGAGCTCAGGCCCTCCCAGGTGTCGTACGAAAGCCCCGAGAGCAGCCGTGAGCCGGGCGCGAGCCCGAGCGATCCGGCATCGGCGCGGGCCCGCTCCACCAGCTCCGCACCCGTCAGCTCGCCGGCGCCGCCGACGGCAAGGGCGGTCTCGTCCGGGTCCACGGGCGCGTACGGGGCGAACCGGTCGCCCTGGCTCGGCACCTCGACCGCGTAGTCGGCGAAGCCCGCGGGAGCCTGCGGGAAGCGCCCGCCGAGGGGCCTGAGCGCGAGCGCGACCCGTTCCCCGGAGCAGGCCTTGGCCGCGTCGAGCGATTCGGGGCCGCTGACGACGAGGTCGGCACCGGCCGGGTCGCCGCCCACGTCGGCGACGACGCCGACGGAGGAACAGGCGAGCAGCCAGACCGCCGTCTGCCAGTGCGCGGGCAGCAGCAGCGCGAGCCGGTCACCGGGCTCGGCGGCGAGATCGCCCTGGAGCAGGTTGGCGGTCTTGGCCACCCAATTGGCGAAGGTGGCCACGGACAATTCGACGCGCTCGCCGGTGGCGTCGTCGTAGAAGGTGATGAGCGGGCGGCCCGGGTCCGCGGCGAGCGCGGATCGCAGCAGGTCGGCAGGGGTGCGGTCGGTGGCGTTCACGGGCGCAAGGGTACGCGCGTGCTCCGGTGCGCCCGGGCGTGGCGGGGGAGTTCGGGCCACCGGTTCGGAGGACACGGACGGACGGATTCGGCGGACGGGAACAGACGGACCGTCAATTCCGCAATGGACAGAAATGCCCGACTGTGCCAACTATCAGTCGTATGCGTGGATTTCTAGCTTCCTCGATCGGCGTCACGTGCGCGGCCGCCCTGGCGCTTCCCCTCACCCTGCCGTCGTCCGGCGCCCGTGCCGAGACTCCAGCCGCCCAGTCGCAGGCCGGGCGATCCGCGGAGTCGGTTCCGGGCAGCACCCAGTCCCTGCCGCTCGCCCCGCTCGGCTCCGACCGCTCGCCGGGCGGAGGCGCGTCCGGCGAACAGGGCCTGGTCCGGCGCGAGGTCCGGCCCTTCTCCCTCGTCGGCGTCGTCTGGGACGACCCGGACGACGAACTGCACGGCAGCGTCCAGGTCCGCACGCGCGCGACCGGCACCGACAACTGGTCGGCCTGGCAGGCCGTCGAGACGCACAACCACGAGCACGCCGCCGACCCGGACGCCGAGGAGCGCGCCTCGGGCAGGGTCCGCGGCTCCACGGCACCCCTGTGGGTCGGCGACTCGGACGGGGTCGAGATCCGCGTACGGGGCGAGGCGCGGGAGCGGCACGGCGGCGAGGCGGCGCGGCACCGCGCGATCGCGGGGGTGCCCGCCGACCAGGTCCTCCCGGCGGGTCTGCGCGTCGAACTCGTCGACCCCGGCGCCGAGCCCGCCCTGCCGGCCGCCCGGCCCCAGGGCGCCCAGGCCGCGGCCCTGACGAGCGAGAGCGCCGCCGTCCTGCCCGCGCTCAGCAGGCAGGAGACGGAGGCCGCCCTCGCCGCGACCCCCGGCCTCCGGGCGGCGGGGAAGGGCAAGCCCTACGTGGGACCCCGGCCGCGCATCATCACGCGCAAGGGCTGGGGCGCGAACGAGAAGCTCCGCGAGAAGAAGTTCGCGTACACGAAGACGGTGAAGGCCGCCTTCGTGCACCACAGCGCGTCCGGGAACAACTACCGCTGCTCACAGGCGGGATCCGTGCTGCGCAGCATCTACCGCTACCACGTCAAGAGCAGCGGCTGGCGTGACTTCGGCTACAACTTCGCGGTCGACAAGTGCGGAAACATCTACGAAGGACGTGCCGGAGGTGTGGCCAAGCCCGTCCTGGGGGCCCACACTCTCGGTTTCAACAGCAACAGCACGGGCATCGCCGTCATCGGCAGCTACGGCTCCGCCAGTCCGCCGGCTGCCGCCGTGAAAGCGATCGCCCGGCTGACGGCGTGGAAACTCGGCCTGTACGGAGCGAACCCGCGAGGATCGACATATCTGAAGTCCGGGGGTGGCAATCTGTACAAGAAAGGCAAGAACGTCCGGCTCCATGTGATCTCCGGGCACCGTGACGGCTTCGCCACGGAATGCCCCGGTATCCGCCTGTACAAGAAGCTGGGCAAGGCCCGGTCGACCTCGGCCCGGCTCCAGGGCCGCTGAGGCACACCGGGGCCGACGCACACCGCACGACCCGCACAGCGCACTGCACGATCTGCAAAGCCATCTGCATACACTGGCCGGCCGCGACTCAAGTTCGGCCGGCCCCAGCAGGAAGCAGAGACGACAGGTGACAGAAGCGATCCTCCTGGTCGGCGGCAAGGGCACCCGGCTGCGTCCGCTCACGGTGCACACCCCCAAACCGATGGTTCCGGCGGCAGGCGTCCCGTTCCTCACCCACCAGCTGGCGCGGGCCCGCGCGGCAGGCGTGGAGCACATCGTCCTGGCGACCTCGTACCTCGCCGAGGTCTTCGAGCCGTACTTCGGCGACGGCTCGGCCCTCGGCCTCCACATCGAGTACGTCACGGAGACCGAGCCCCTCGGCACGGGCGGCGCGATCCGCAACGTGGCCTCGCGCCTCCGCTCGGGACCCGACGAACCCGTCCTGATCTTCAACGGCGACATCCTGACCGGCCTGGACATCCGGGCCCTGGTCTCGACGCACGAGGAGTCGGGAGCGGACGTCTCCCTGCACCTCACGAAGGTCACCGACCCGCGCGCCTTCGGCCTCGTGCCGACCGACGACACGGGCAGGGTGCAGGCCTTCCTGGAGAAGCCGCAGACCCCCGAGGAGATCGTCACCGACCAGATCAACGCGGGCGCGTACGTGTTCCGCCGCTCGGTCATCGACACCATCCCCGTGGGCCGCCCCGTCTCGGTCGAACGCGAGACGTTCCCCGACCTCCTGGCCTCCGGAGCCCACCTCCAGGGCATGGTCGACTCGACGTACTGGCTGGACCTGGGCACGCCCCAGGCCTTCGTACGCGGCTCCGCCGACCTGGTGCTCGGCCGCGCCCCGTCCCCCGCGATCCCCGGCCGCTGCGGCGACCGCCTGGTCCTGCCGACCGCCTCGGTCGCCCCGGACGCCAAGCTCACCGGCGGCACGGTCGTCGGCGAGCACGCGGTGATCGGCGAGGGCGCCCGCGTCGACGGCAGCGCGATCCTCGCGGGCGCGGTCGTCGAACCGGGCGCGGTGATCACGGACTCCCTGATCGGCGAGGGCGCAAAGGTGGGCGCCCGCACGATCCTCACGGGCGCGGTAATCGGCGACGGCGCGCATGTCGGCCCCGACAACGAACTGCGGGAGGGCGTACGGGTGTGGTGCGGGGCGGAGCTGCCGGCGGGGGCGGTGCGGTTCTCGTCGGACCAGTAACCCTCAGCCCGTCCGGCGTTTGAGGACGAACTCGGCGGAGCCGGTGATCACGGCGCGCAAGGCCCCCGCGCCAGCGGCCCGCGGCGCAGCCGCAATTAGATACAGCCGGGAAGGGGCGGGGTAGGGACCAAAAAAGCCCTACCCTCGTACAAATGTCATCCCGTTTCGCCCCCCGCACCACCCCCACCCGCACCACGGTGCGCGGCGGCGAAACGGTCGTACCCCGGGGAGCACCCCGCCACCCCACAACGGGCAGGACCCGAACCTGGACCCCGCCCTACCCCCTGAACATGGGCCTGACCCTGGGCCCCCTGCGAAGGGGCCCCGCGGACCCCACGTTCCGCGCGACCCCCGACGGCTCGGCCTGGCGAGCCACCCGCACCCCGGAGGGCCCCGGCACACTCAGGGTCGCCCTCCGCGCGGAGTCGGTCGAGGCGGAGGCATGGGGCCCCGGAGCCACCTGGCTCCTGGACCAACTCCCGCACCTCCTGGGCGAATCAGACACACCGGAGGATTTCACCCCCCGCCACCGCCTCCTCGCGGCAACGGCACACCGCCGCCCCGGCCTCCGCCTGCTCCGCACGGGCCTGGTCCTGGAGTCCCTGATCCCGTCGATCCTGGAACAGAAGGTCACGACGGACGAGGCGTACCGCGCGTGGCGCCTCCTGGTCCGCAAGTTCGGCGAGCCGGCCCCCGGCCCGGTCCCCGAGCGGCTGCGCATGCACGTCATGCCGGACCCGAGGACCTGGACCCTGATCCCGTCCTGGGAGTGGCACAAGGCGGGCGTGGACGACAAGCGCGCCTCGACGATCCTGCGGGCGGCCCGCGTCGCCGCGCGCCTGGAGGAGGCGGCGACGATGGAGCCGCTCAAGGCGCAGGCCCGCCTGGAGCTGATCCCGGGCATCGGCCCGTGGACGTCGGCGGAGACGGTCCAGCGCAGCAACGGCGCCCCGGACGCGGTCACGGTGGGCGACCTCCACCTGCCGGGCATCATCGGCTACGCCCTGGCGGACGACCGCACGGCGGACGACGAGGAAATGCTCCGCCTCCTGGCCCCTTACGAGGGCCAACGCCACCGAGCGGCCCGCCTGATCCTCCTGAGCGGCAGAACCCCGTCCCGCAGAAAACCGGGCATGCCGAAGTTCGACATAGCCAAAATCTGAGCACCCCGCAATCTGCGCGGGATCGGCCCCGTAAGGGGCGCGGGGAACGGCGCGAGCAACCACGACGAGCCCGCAGCCGACGGACGGGCGCAGCCATCCCAGGGGCGCGGGGAACTGCGCGACAAGCCCCCACACCCCGCAGAAAAGCAGCTCAGCCAAGCCGCAGCCAAGCCGAGGCCGAAGGCCAGGCCCCGCTACAACACCCGGACGAAGTCCCCCGCATCCCGCGAAGCCCGAGCCGCAGGCTCCCCCGCCGCATGCCCCACGGCCACCGCCCCCATCGGATCCCACGACTCCGGAAGCCCGAGAACCTCCCGTACGACATCCCGGCAGAACATCGTCGAGGAAACCCACGCGGACCCGAGCCGCTCCCCGGCGAGCGCGACCAGGAAGTTCTGCACCCCGGCCCCGGCGGCGACCACGAACATCTCCCGCTCGGCCTGGTCCCGCCGCTCGTCCCCGTACGTGTGAGAGCCGTCCATGACCAGGCAGGGCACCACCAGATAGGGCGCCTTGCGCAGGACGTCCCCGCGCCGCACCCGCTTCTCGATGGACTCGGGGGACTTCCCGTCCCGCCGGAGGTCCGCGACCCACGCGTCCCGCATGGCGTCGAGCAGCCGCACCCGCGCGTCCTCGGATTCGAGCAGGACGAACCGCCACGGCGTCGTGTGATGCGGCGCGGGCGCCGTCACCGCCGCCGCCACGGCCCGCCTGACGGCTCCGGGGTCCACCGGCTCGTCCGTGAACTCCCGGACGGTCCGCCGCTGCGTCACGGCCTCCCGTACGGCCTCGGAGGTCCCGAGCCGGAACATGTCGTCGCGCGAGCCGCGCACCATGGCGCGAGCCCCCTCGTCGGGCGCCCCGGCCCCGCCCACGACGTGCGGAAGACCCCGGACCACCGCGACCGGCAGCCCCTCGGCCTTGCCCTTGACCAGATCCCCGGCGGCGGCGAGCTCGTCCGCCGTGGCGACCACCGTTGCGCTCAGCGGATTGCCGTACGCGTCCACGCCGCCGCGCAGGTCGTCGAGGACCCGCACGCCCGCCGCCCCGATGGCGACATCGGTGAGGCCGTTGCGCCAGGGCCGCCCGAAGGTGTCCGTGACGACGACGCCGACGTCCACGCCGAGGACGTCCCGCAGCCCGTCCCGCACCGCGCGCGCCGAGGCATCGGGGTCCTCGGGCAGCAACAGGACGGTCCCCGAAGCCGTGTTCGAGGCGTCGACACCAGCGGCTGCCATCACGAGGCCCTGGCGGTTCTCGACGATGCGCAGGGTCCCGCGCCGCGCCACGACCCGTACCGTCTCCGCGTCGATGGCCGCCTCGCGGTCGCTCGCCTCGACGATCCGCCCCTCGGCCTTGCTGACGATCTTGGAGGTGACCAGGAGCACGTCACCGTCCGCGAGACCCGGCTCGGCGGCGGCGATCAGCTTGGCGAGATCGTCCCCCTGCCGCACCTCGGGCAGCCCGGGAACGGCCCACACACGAAACGACGGGGAGTCCCCGGCTGCCGAGGACGTCACGCCCGTACCTCCTCCGCGAGCGCGAGCGCCGCCCGCGCCATCTCGGCGGTCGCGTCGACGTCGCTCATCATCAGCGGAATCGCCCGGCACCGGATCCCCGCCGACTCGACGCGCTCCACGACCCCGGCGTCCACCGTGTCGACGAGCCATCCGTCGAGCAGCCCGCTTCCGTAGTGCTCGGCGACCGCGGCGGCCGTGGACTCCACGCCCACCGCGGCGAGCACCTTGTCGGCCATGCCCCGCACGGGCGCGTCCCCGACGATGGGGGAGAGCCCGACGACGGGGACGCCCGCGTCGGCGATGGCCTCGCGGATTCCCGGCACGGCGAGGATCGTCCCGACGCTCACCACGGGGTTGGACGGCGGGAAGAGCACGATGTCCGCATCCGCGATCGCCTCCAGGACACCGGGCGCGGGCTTGGCCTGCTCGGCGCCGACCGGCACGACGGCGTGCGCGTCCACGGACGCCCTCAGGCGCACCCAGTACTCCTGGAAGTGCACGGCCTTCTGCTCGCCGTCGACCGTGACGGCGACATGCGTCTCGACGCGGTCGTCCGACATGGGGATGAGCCGCACGCCCGGCTGCCAGCGCTCGCACAGCGCTTCCGTCACCGCGCTGAGCGGGAATCCGGCGGCCATCATCTGCGTCCGCACGATGTGCGTGGCGAAGTCCCGGTCGCCGAGCCCGAACCACTCGGGCCCCACTCCATAGGCCGCGAGCTCTTCCTTGACCTTGAACGTCTCGTCCGTACGTCCCCAGCCCTGTTCTTCGTTGATGCCGCCGCCGAGGGTGTACATCACGGTGTCGAGGTCGGGGCAGACCTTGAGGCCGAACAGGTGGATGTCGTCACCGGTGTTGCCGATGACCGTGATGTCCGCGTCAGGCGCGGCTTTCTTGAGCCCGCGGAGGAAACGGGCGCCGCCGATACCGCCGGCCAGGACCACAATGCGCATGGGCCCAAGCATGTCAGGCACGTACGACAGTGCGTCAGGCGGTTACGACATCTCCGGCCGAGGGGGCGGTGTCCCGTACGCCGCACCGCGCCGCGTGCATCGGCATGTCGGTGAGGCCGGGGTAGTAGACGTGCAGGCTGACGGCGGGTTCCAGGGAGTCGTTGACGACGTCGTGGACGTACCCGGGCGCGAACACGCGTTGGGACCCGGCGCCGAGCGCGCGCTGCCCGCGTTCCGTACGCTCCGTCAGTTCGCCCTCCAGGACCGTCAGTACGCCGGAGGAGAGGCCGTGGTCGTGCGGGCCGCTGCCCTGTCCGGGCACCCAGGAGAGCAGCCAGACCTCGTAGCCGGGCCCTGTGCGCAGGCGGTGGTACCAGCGGCTCGTCGCGTCGTACTCGACGAGGTGGGCCCACTGCGTGCGGTCGGCCGCGATGGCGCGCGCCATGCCGACGAACTCGGCCACGGTGGCGGGGTGCTCGCGGGCGGGCTGGAGGAGGTGCGTGACTTCGAGGATGTCGCCGGCGATCTGGAGGTCGCTGTCGCTGTTCATGGTGCGGTGGTTCCTCAACGTGAGAGTGCTGGGGTGTCGCGACGGAAGGTGGAGCGGGGAGAGGCTCAAAGAAAGAGAAGCGGGAGAAGCTCAGAGACCCGGCTCGACGAGCTTGGCGGACTTCGCTTCAGAGCGGCTCGAGCGACGAAACGCCGGAGCGGGCTCAACAGCTGGAAGCGGGCAGCCTCAACAGCTGGAGCAGGAACAACGACAGCGCGCGTGGACAGCACCGAGGAGCCCGCTGGTGCGGGTCGTCGAGAGAGCCAAGTTCGCGAGCATGCCCACTAGGAGACCGGCTCACACCTCCCCTGTCAACTCTATGTCCGTTATGCGAGACATGTTTCACCTCATCCGGTTGTTCTGCGAGGTGAAAGGTTTGTGCACCGGTTGCACGGGACACCCAGGGGACACGTTGCGCTTCAACCGGCGCGACCGGCACGTAAACCCCGTCGTGATCCCGTGACCCGAATGTGATCCGCTTCGCTTCGGCGGCCGGATCGCAACGGGATCGATCTCCGTGGCGTCCCTCCCTGGTGAGGGTGCCTGGCGAGGACGGACGCAGGGCACTCGGCAGGGACCGTTGACGGCTGTCATGGTTTATGCCGATTTGAACACTTTCCGCATTGGCTTGGTTCCGCAGGGTGAATAAGGGGCCCAATAGCAGATCTCGGCTTGACTGGCCCGGATCGGCACACTTGTAATTTCACTCGTGTCGTTCAGCCGAAATCGGTAACGGCAAGCACCACGGGGACGCACAGACAGACGAGGGGCGCACATGACCGAGCTGGTTCAGGAACTGCTGGTCGAGGACGCGGACGAGGAACTCGGCTGGCAGGAGCGCGCGCTGTGCGCCCAGACCGATCCCGAGTCCTTCTTCCCCGAGAAGGGCGGCTCCACGCGAGAGGCCAAAAAGGTCTGCCTCGCCTGCGAGGTTCGCTCGGAATGCCTTGAATACGCACTGGCGAACGACGAGCGGTTCGGAATCTGGGGCGGTCTTTCGGAGCGCGAACGCCGCCGGCTGAAGAAGGCCGCCGTCTGAATACCGGCCAGTTCGGAACGGACGGGAGACCACGAGCAAGAGCCCGTTCCGCCCGAACAATCGGCACACACCCCTACGTAACGAACAGCCCGCCGCCCGTGGGTCGTCCACAGGCGGCGGGCTGTTGTGATGCCAGCCGTTAGTGTGGGGCCCCGTCCGAGACGCCCCGGCGCCCCCATGAAGCGCAGGCGTCCACCGCAGTCCATCGAACCGGGGCCCGTACCTCGATGTCCGTGCACAGCCATCCGGCAGCCGCTCACCACGACGCTGCCGCTCCTGAGTTCCCGCGGCACGTCGTCACCGCCGTGATCGTCTCCCACGACGGCGCCCGCTGGCTGCCCGACGCCCTGGCCGGCCTGCTCGGCCAGGAGCGCCCGGTGCAGAACGCCGTGGCCGCGGACACCGGCAGCGCGGACGACTCCGCCCGCCTGGTCACCGAGGCACTCGGCCCCGACCGCGTCCTGCACCTGGCCCGGCGCTCCGGCTTCGGCACCGCCGTCGACGAGGCGAACCGCACCGCCGGCGTGCTGACACCGGAAGAACTGCCGTACCTCAAGCGCCCCAGCGGCTGGGACCCGGTCAGCCGGACCTGGCGCGACGAGGCCTACGACCTGCCCGAGTTGCCGCACGGCGAACCCGAGCAGTGGCTGTGGCTGCTGCACGACGACTGCGCGCCCGAGCCGGGCGCCCTCGCCGAACTGCTCCGCGTCGTGGAGAACGAACGCGAGGTCGGCAAGGACGTCGCGATCGTCGGCCCCAAGCTGCGCGGCTGGTACGACCGCCGCCAGCTCCTGGAAGTCGGCGTCTCCATCGCCAACAGCGGCCGCCGCTGGACCGGCATCGACCGGCGCGAACAGGACCAGGGCCAGCACGACCACGTACGGCCGGTCCTCTCCGTGTCCACCGCGGGCATGCTGATCCGGCGTGACGTCTTCGAGGAACTGGGCGGATTCGACCGGCGCCTGCCGCTCATGCGGGACGACGTCGACCTGTGCTGGCGCGCCCAGAACGCGGGCCACCGCGTCCTGATCGCCCCCGAAGCCGTCGTACGGCACGCCGAGGCCTCGTCCCGCGAGCGCCGCACCGTCGACTGCGTCGGCCGTACGTCCACCTCGCCGCACCGCGTGGACAAGGCGGGCGCCGCCTACACCCTGCTCGTCAACGCCCGTACGGCCGTGCTGCCCTGGGTGCTCGTCCGGCTCGTGCTCGGCACCCTGCTGCGCACCGTCGCGTATCTGGTCGGCAAGGTGCCCGGCCAGGCCCTCGACGAGGTCGCCGGTCTCCTCGGCACGCTGCTGCGGCCCGGACGGATCGCCGCCGCCCGCAAGAAGCGCGGCAAATCGGCGCTCGAACCCGCCGAGATGCGGCCGCTCTTCCCGCCGCCGGGCGCCACCGTGCGCGCCACCGTCGAGCAGGTCGCCGGCAACGTCATCGGCCGCTCCGACCCCGAGGCCGTCACCGGCGCTGGACGGCACGGAACCGTCGAATCCGGACCCGGCGGCGACGACGCCGACTTCCTCCAGGTCGAGCAGTTCGCCCGGCTCAAGCGCCTGGCCCGCAAGCCGGGCCCGATGCTCTTCGTGGTGCTCCTGTTCGCCTCCCTCATCGCCTGCCGCGAACTCCTCGGCAGCGGTGCGCTCGCGGGCGGCGCGCTGCTCCCCGCACCCGGCGACTCCTCCGGCCTCTGGGCCCGCTATCTGGACGCCTGGCACCCCGTGGGGACCGGCGGCACACAGTCGGCGCCGCCCTACATCGCGCTCGTCGCGGGGCTCAGCACCCTGATGTTCGGGTCCACCGGACTCGCGGTCACGGTGCTCCTCGTCGGCTCGGTGCCGCTGGCCGGGTTCGCCGCCTACTTCGCCTCACGGCCGCTCGTCGAGTCGCGTCTGCTGCGCGCCTGGGCCTCGGTCGCGTACGCCTTCCTGCCGGCCGCCACGGGCGCGCTCGCGGGCGGGCGCATCGGCACCGCCGTCCTCGCGATCCTGCTGCCGCTCATGGCGCGCGCGGGCATCGCGGCGAGCGGACTGACCTCGGCACAGGGCAACCGCGGGAGCTGGCGCGCCGCATGGGCGTTCGCACTGCTCCTGACGATCACCACCGCCTTCACGCCGGTCGTCTGGCCGATCGCCCTGGTGCTCGGCGTCGCGCTCCTCGTGGTGCGCAGGGGCGACATCACGGCGTACGGCCTGCGGTTCCTCGCCGCGCTCGGCACCCCGCTCCTGATCCTCGCGCCCTGGTCGCTCTCGCTGCTGCCCTTCGGCTTCTTCAAAGAGGCCGGGCTCGAATTCGGTACCGGCTCCGCGACCGGGCTCGACCTGCTCGGCAGCAGCCCCGGCGGTCCCGGCACCGTGGACGGGCTGCTGCTCATCGGCATCGTGCTCGCCGCCCTCGCCGCGCTCCTGCGCACCGAGCGGCAGCTCGCCGTCCGCACCGCCTGGCTCGCCGCGCTGGTCTCGCTGGTCTTCGCGGCGCTCTCGAACGGCTCGGCGTGGGCAGGACCGGCCACCCTCGGGTACGGCATCGCGCTCCTCGCCGCCGCCGCGCTCGGTGCCGACGGGGCACGCACGCGTGTCGCCGAGCAGAGCTTCGGCTGGCGCCAGCCGGTGGCCGTCCTCATCGCCTTCGCGGCCGCCGCAGGACCGCTGCTCGTCGCCGCCGGGTGGATGATCCGCGGCGCCGACGGCCCCCTGGAGCGGCGCGATCCCGTGCAGGTGCCCGCGTTCGTCGCCGAGGAGAGCGGCACGCAGGACCAGGCCCGCACGCTCGTCCTGGACAGCGAGTCGGCCGCCAGGGTCTCGTACACGCTGGTCCGCGGATCGGGCGCCCGGCTCGGTGACGCCGAGCTCGCCGAGGCCGGCGGCTCGAACCAGCACCTCGACAAGATCGTCGCCCGGCTTCTCGCGGGCTCCGGCGCCGACCAGGCCGACCAGCTCGGCGGCTTCGCCGTCCGCTACGTCCTCGTACGCGACGGCGCACCCCGCCAGATGAGCCGCACCCTGGACTCCACGCCCGGCCTCACCCGTCTCAGCCAGGAGGACGGCAGCGCCCTGTGGCGCGTGGACCGCCAGGTCTCGCGCGCGGCCATCGTGCCGGGGTCCGGCGACCCGCAGCCGGTCGCAGCGGGCCCCGTGGAGCTGCACACGAACATCCCGGCCGGTGACGAGGGCCGCACCCTGCGGCTCGCCGACGCGGCCGACGAGGGCTGGACGGCGACCCTGGACGGCCGCCCGCTGACCGCGACGACGCTGGACGGCTGGGCGCAGGGCTTCGAACTGCCCGCGACCGGCGGCCGTCTGGACGTCACCTATGACGCGCCCGTGAGCCACACGGGCTGGCTGTGGGCGCAGGGAGCGCTCGCCGTCGTCCTGGTGGTCATGGCCCTTCCCGGCCGCCGCCGTCACGTGGACGACGACCTCCCCGACGAGCCCGTCATCCCGGCCCAGCCGGTCGAGGGCGAGGGCCGCAGGGCACGCAGGCTGCGGGCCGCCCAGGCCGAGCAGGAGGCCGCGCAGGCACAAGAGGCTGCCGGACAGAACGACGCAGGTACGCCGCCGCCTCCCCCTGCCGCTCCGGCCGCTCCAGCCGCTCCTGCTGATCCCGCTGCTCCCGCCGAGGAGGAGGCCTTCGCCGCGGTGCCCCGGCAGCCGTCGTACGAGGAGTGGGAGGCGCCCGCGCACACGGGGGCCGACTACGGCACGTACCAGGGCGGGCAGCAGTACCAGGACGCGCAGTACCAGGACACGCAGTACCAGGCGGGCGGCTACGACCAGAACGCGTACCAGGACGCCTACCAGGGCGGCCAGTACGACCCGTACGCCTACGGAGGCGCACAGGGCGGCGGCGAGCAGTACGGGCAGCCGTACGAGCCCGTGTACGGGCACCAGCAGCCTCCGGTGCCGCCGCAGCCCCCGCAGCCGCCGCACGGCACCGACAGTGAGCGCCCCGACGGGAGCCAGCAGTGAACCGCACGACCCAGTCCCTGATCGCCGCGGTGGCCGCGCTCGCCGCCGTCACCGGATTCGCGGTGGCCAACGCGCCCGACGGCAGCGGCGACGACGGAGCGAAGGCGGCCGCGCGGCTGCCCGTCGAGCGTTCGAGCCTGCTGTGCCCGGTGCCCAGTTCGTCCGACCTCGCCGAGACCTCGTACACGGCGTTCACGCCCAAGGGCGAGGGCTCCGGCGAGGCGGGCAAGGCGGAACTGCTGCCCGCGACGAGGGAACTGACGGACGCTCCGAAGGGCGGCGACAACAAGGAGGCGAAGAAGGCCGCCAAACCGTTCCTGACGCCGAAGACCCCGGGCAAGCCCGTCACCGGCGAGGAGTCCGGGGGCAGCGCACCCGCGCTCCTCGGCACCGCCGACGGCAGACTCGCCCCCGGCTGGACCGTCCAGCAGACCACCAAGTACGCGGTGGGCAGCGGCCGCGGCGTGCAGGGCACCAACTGCACGGCCCCCGACACGGACTTCTGGTTCCCCGGCGCGAGCACCGACAAGGACCGCAGCGACTACGTCCACCTGACCAACCCGGACGACTCGGCGGCCGTCGTCGACATCGAGCTGTACGGCAAGGACGGCGCCCTCAAGACCGAGGTGGGCGAGGCGATCCAGGTCCAGCCGCACTCCAGCGTCCCGGTCCTGCTCTCCACGCTCTCGCCCAAGGAGCAGACCAACCTCACGATGCACGTGACCGCGCGCAGCGGCCGGGTCGCGGCCGCCGTGCAGTCGTCGGACGACAAGCTCGGCGGCGACTGGCTGCCCGCGTCCGCGGACCCCGCGAGCCGCCTGGTCCTGCCCGGCATCCCCAAGGACGCGACGTCGGTGCGCCTGGTGGCCTTCGCGCCCGGCGCCGACGACGCCGACCTGAAGGTCCAACTGGCCTCGCCCACCGGCTCGATCAGCCCAGCCGGACACGCGAACCTGCACGTCAAGTCAGGTATGACGACCGCCGTCGACCTGGATGACGTCACCAAGGGCGAGGCGGGCTCGCTGATCCTGACGCCGACCGAGGACGCGGCACCGGTGGTGGCGGCCCTGCGGGTCACCCGGGGCAAGGGCGCCGACCAGGAGACGGCGTTCATCCCGGCCACGAACGCGATCGGCACGCGCGCGTCGGTGGCCGACAACCGTGCCAAGGGTTCCACGCTGTCCCTCGTGGCCCCCGGCAAGACGGGCAGGGTGAAGGTCACCGCTTCGGAGGGCTCCGAGGGCGGCTCGGCGACGAGCAAGACGTACTCGGTCAAGGGCGGCACGACGCTGGGGATCAAGGCCCCCGTCCCGAGCGGCCTCAAGGGCACGTACGCCCTCACGGTGGAGCCGGTTTCGGGGGGCGATGTCTACGGCTCCCGCATGCTGGAGTCCCCGGAGGACGGCATCCCCATGTTCACCGTCCAGACCCTGCCGGACGACAAGGGGACGGTGTCGGTGCCGGAGGCCGAACAGGACCTGACGGTGCTGCAGAAGTAGGCCGCGGGCGCATCGGGGCGCGGGCTGATCGGGGCGCGGGGGAGCGGTCAGTCCTCGCCGTAGCGCGGGTCGACCGACTCGGGCGAGAGGCCCAGGAGCTCGGCGACCTGCTCGACCACCACTTCGTGGACCAGCGCGGCCCGTTCCTCACGCCCCTTGGTGCGGATCTCCACCGGGCGCCGGTAGATCACCACGCGGGCGGGCCGCCCCTCGGTGGCCTCGACCGTGCCCCCGAGCGGCACGATGTCGTCGCTCCAGCCGTCCTCGCCCTGGCCGGCGCCCGAACCGGGGGCCTGCCCCAGGGCGGGCACCTCCAGCACCAGGAACTCGATCTCGGTCAGCTGGGGCCAGCGCCGCTCCAGCCGCTCCACGGAGTCCTGCACCAGGTCGGTGAAGACCTCGGCGCGGCTCGCGGACAGCGGCACCTGGGGAGGCGCCACGGGGCCGCGCATGCCCCTGCCGTGGCGGTCGCGACGGCGGGGCCTCGGGTCTGAGGTGGGGGGCTGTACGGGGTCGTCCATCACTGACGAAGAGTAGTCCTCGAGATCGCTGTTTCCGCACAGCTTCCACCGGGCTTCCCCATGGCTTCCGCATGGCTTCCGTGGGGCGTCCGTACGCGGCGCCGCATGTCGCCGGATGACCATTCCGGTCAGGCTCGGGCTCGATTCCATCTCTCCCGGGCGCAGTCGATCTCGCGACGAGTGACGTGTTTTGCGCCAAGCGGTGACCGGATTCAACACCACTGACCACCCAGGCCTCTTGTGTCACCGCAGGTCAGAGAGGCGTCGCACGAACGGGTCGTGGCGGGGCGTACGGCACGACACATTGGGGTGACCTCGCGGGGCGTCGTCGCGGCCCGCTCAAGAGTGCGGTACCGTCCAACATCGTGAGCCCTGTACGTCGCTGTTCGCGCACCGCTTGCGGCCGTCCCGCCGTCGCGACGCTGACGTACGTCTACGCCGACTCGACCGCGGTCCTCGGCCCCCTCGCCACCTACGCCGAACCCCACTGCTACGACCTGTGCGCCGAGCACTCCGAGCGCCTCACCGCGCCCCGCGGCTGGGAGGTCGTCCGCCTCGCCGACGCCTCCGGTCCCGCCCGCCCCAGCGGTGACGACCTCGAAGCGCTCGCCAACGCGGTGCGTGAGGCGGCCCGCCCGCAGGAGCGCGCGGCAGAGGCGGGCGGCGGCGCTCGCAGGGCGGACCCGACGGAGGTCGCGCGCCGCGGCCATCTGCGAGTGCTGCGCTCACCGGATTCCTGAGCGGGTCTCCGCTCTTCCCCGTTCTTCTTCCCCGCCCTTCCCCGCCTTCCCCCACCTTCCTCGCTCTTCGTTGCTCTTCCTTGCGGTACGCCCCGCTTCGTAGACCCCTGTCGTTTAGCGCTGAACAACTTCTCGCGTACGACCCATTGACGTGCCCATGGCGCCGACATGACCATTCCCCCACTCGTGAGAGATCACTTTCCGCATCACGGAAACCGGGGAGCCGTCCGTGTACGTGCAGCAGCTGGAGCCCGTGGCCGACTCGCTCGGCCTGTCCGCCCTCATCGCGACCCTGCCCCTCCTCACCGTCCTCGTCCTGCTCGGCGTCGTCCGCATGAAAGCCCACCGCGCGGGGCTCATCGGCCTCGGCGTCGCCGCCCTGGTCGCCTGGCTCGTCTACGGGATGCCGCTCGGCCAGACGGCGTCCGGCGCCGCGCAAGGCGCCCTCTTCGGGCTCTTCCCCATCCTGTGGATCGTCGTCAACGCCCTGTGGGTGTACCGGATGACGGTGCGCACCCGGCACTTCGACATCCTGCGCCGCTCCTTCGGACGGCTCTCGGACGATCCGCGCATCCAGGCCCTCGTCGTGGCCTTCTGCTTCGGGGCGCTCCTGGAGGCGCTGGCCGGCTTCGGGGCGCCCGTCGCCATCTCCGCGGTGATGCTGGTGGCGCTCGGCTTCGACCCGGTCAAGGCCGCGGTCGTCGCCCTCGTGGCCAACACCGCGCCCGTCGCCTTCGGCGCCATGGGCACGCCCGTGGTGACGCTCGCCCAGGTCACCGGGCTTCCGCTGGACACCGTCGCCACGGTCGTCGGCCGCCAGACCCCGCTGCTCGCCCTCGTCGTACCGCTGCTCCTGGTCGGCCTCGTGGACGGGCGGCGCGGCCTGCGCGAGACCTGGCTGCCCGCCCTGGCCTGCGGATTCGCCTTCGCAGCCGCGCAGTTCGCCGCGTCCAACTACGTCTCCGCCCAGCTCGCCGACATCGGGGCGGCGTTGGCGGGCGCGGCCGCCCTCGTGGCGGTGCCGAGCGCGCGCAGGCCCGCGTCGGAACCCGTACGCGTCGCGGTCCTCACCGGCGTACGCAGCGAAGACCTGGACCGCGAGGACCCGCGCCCCGAGATCCTGCGCGCCTATGCCCCGTACGCGCTCATCGTCGCCATCTTCTCCGTCGCCCAGATCCCGCCCGTGAAGGACCTGTTGGCCAAGGCGACACAGACCTTCGACTGGCCCTTCCTGAACGTCGCGAACCCTGACGGCGACCCGGTCGGCGGCAATCTCTTCTCGCTGCCGCTCGTGGCGACGGGCGGCACGCTCGTGCTGATCGCCGGGGTGGCCACGGCGGCCGTCATCGGGGTGCACGCGCGCGTGGCGCTACGGGAATGGGCGGCGACCGTGCACGAACTGCGGTTCGCGATCCTCACGGTGACCTCCGTGCTCGCCCTCGCCTACGTGATGAACCTGTCCGGACAGGCCGCCACCATCGGCCACTTCGTGGCCGCGGCGGGCGCGGGGCTCGCCTTCCTGTCGCCGGTGCTCGGCTGGTTCGGCGTCGCGGTCTCCGGCTCGGACACCTCCGCCAACGCGCTCTTCGGGGCGCTCCAGGTGACGGCGGCCCAGCAGTCCGGGCTCTCGCCCGAACTGCTCGCGGCCGCCAACAGTTCGGGCGGCGTGCTCGGCAAGATGATCTCCCCGCAGAACCTGACGATCGCCTGCGCGGCGGTCGGGCTCGCGGGCAAGGAGGGCGACCTGCTGCGCAAGGTGCTGCCCTGGAGCCTGGGGCTGCTCCTCGTGATGTGCCTGATCGTGGTGGGGCAGAGCACGGCGGTGCTCGGCTGGATGCTGCCGTGACGAGGACCTGACGACGGAGGAACCAGACGACGACCCGCAATGATCATGGCTTCATGACGTTCACAGCTGGTTGTCGGCAGTTGCGGGTAGTTTGGGGTCGCCGACGAGTACTCGCCGGATTCGCTGAACTCGCAGAACCTGCAGAGAGGGTTGGCCGTGACTGCTGATCTGTCCCAGATCGTGAAGGCGTACGACGTGCGCGGGGTGGTCCCGGACCAGTGGGACGAGACCTTGGCCGAGCTGTTCGGTGCGGCCTTCGCGAAGGTGACGGGCGCGGACGCGATCGTCACCGGGCACGACATGCGGCCGTCGTCGCCCGGCCTGGCCCGCGCCTTCGCGCGCGGCGCCGCGGCACTGGGCGTGGACGTCACCGAGATCGGCCTGTGCTCGACGGACCAGCTCTACTACGCGTCGGGTGCGCTGAACCTGCCGGGCGCGATGTTCACGGCCT
Organism: Streptomyces sp. NPDC059900; assembly: GCF_050270335.1. NCBI lineage: Bacteria > Bacillati > Actinomycetota > Actinomycetes > Kitasatosporales > Streptomycetaceae > Streptomyces > Streptomyces sp. NPDC059900. The sequence continues at coordinate 8,910 of NZ_JBNNJZ010000014.1, read as the reverse complement.
CGCACAACCCCGCGCAGTACAACGGCATCAAGATGTGCCGCGCGGGCGCCGCCCCGGTCGGCCAGGACACCGGCCTCGCCGAGATCCGCGCCCTGGTCGAGGGCTGGTCGGAGTCGGGCGCCCCGGAGCCGGCGGCCACCCCCGGCACGCTCACCCAGCGCGACACCCTGGGGGACTACGCCGCGCATCTGCGGGGCCTGGTGGACCTGACCGCCATCCGCCCGCTCAAGGTCGTCGTAGACGCGGGCAACGGCATGGGCGGGCACACCGTCCCGACGGTCTTCGAGGGCCTGCCGCTGACGCTCGTACCGATGTACTTCGAGCTGGACGGCACCTTCCCGAACCACGAGGCCAACCCCCTCGACCCGAAGAACATCGTCGACCTCCAGGCGCGGGTGCGCCAGGAGGGTGCCGACCTCGGTGTCGCCTTCGACGGCGACGCGGACCGCTGCTTCGTCGTCGACCAGGACGGCGCCCCCGTCTCCCCGTCGGCGATCACCGCGCTGGTCGCCTCGCGCGAGCTCGCCCGCAACGGCGGCAAGGGCACGGTCATCCACAACCTCATCACCTCCTGGTCGGTGCCCGAGGTCGTGCGGGAGAACGGCGGCACGCCGGTCCGCACCCGGGTGGGCCACTCCTTCATCAAGGAGGAGATGGCCAAGACGGGCGCCATCTTCGGCGGCGAGCACTCCGCGCACTACTACTTCCGCGACTTCTGGAACGCGGACACGGGCATGCTGGCCGCCCTGCACGTCCTCGCGGCACTCGGCGGCCAGGACGGCCCGCTGTCGGCCCTCGTCGCCCAGTACGACCGGTACGCCGCCTCCGGCGAGATCAACTCCACGGTCGACGACCAGACGGCCCGCCTCGCCGCGATCAAGGCCAGGTACGAGGCTCAGGAGGGCGTCACCATCGACGAACTCGACGGCCTCACGGTCACGGCAACGGACTGGTGGTTCAACGTCCGAGCCTCCAACACAGAACCCCTGCTGCGCCTGAACGTAGAGGCAAAGGACGAGCAGACGATGACAAAAACAAGGGACGAGGCCCTGAAGATCATCAGGGCCTGACAGCCACCGCGTCCGCGGGCAGGCGTTCCGCAAGGCGGAACGGGTGGGCACAAACGCCCACCGGCCCGCAGACAAGGAACGACGTGGCAGTCCCACCCCGGGGGAGGCCGGGGCGAAGCCCCGCCTGGTACACACCCTGAGGCCCAGGGGCCAGAGGTACGCTGAGCAGGCGACATCCGCACCCCGACCCGCTCGAAGGGACCCACCCCATGCCGCTCGAAGCCGGCCTCCTGGAGATCCTCGCCTGCCCGGCGTGCCACGCCCCCCTCAAGGAGGCGGACACGGAGCTGGTCTGCACGGCGGAAGGCAAGGACTGCGGCCTCGCCTACCCCGTCCGCGACGGCATCCCCGTACTCCTCGTCGACGAGGCCCGCCGCCCCGCCTGAAGCCCGGAAAGCGCGACCGGCGGCGCCCCGCTCGCCGCCCGGCGAATCGGAGGCCCGACCCATGCTCGACGAATCGCTGCTCGACGCCCCCGAGGCCCTCGCCGTGGCGGACCGCCGCGGCCTCCTCCGCGGCGCCGCAGAAGCAGGAGCCCGCGTCCGTACGGCGGTCCGGCACGCCACGGAGGCAGGCCTCACGCAGCTCAAGCCGGACGGCCGCCCCCGCGCCATCCTGATCGCGGGCCCCGGCACCGCCGCCACCTGCGTGGCCGACCTGCTCGGCACCCTCGCGGGAGCGGGCTGCCCCGTGATCCGCCTCGCCCCCACCGGCGTCGCCCCCGCCGCAGGCGCCCTGCGCTGGGCGCTCCCCGGCTGGGCGGGCCCCCTCGACCTGCTGCTCGTCGCCACCCCGGACGGCACGGAACCGGGCCTCGAACTCCTCGCCGAACAGGCATACCGCCGCGGCTGCACCGTCGTGGCCGTCGCCCCCGCCCGCACCCCGCTCGCCGAGGGCGTCGAAGGCTCGCACGGCCTCACGGTCCCGATGGCCACATCCCCGTACGGGGAGTACGAAGCCCCGCACGACGGAGAGCGCGCCTCCGGTTCGTACGAAGCGCGCCGCCGGGACGACGAGGCCGCCGCGTCCGCCCCCGCCACCCTCTGGGCCCTTCTCGTCCCGCTGCTCATCCTCCTGGACCGCACCGGCCTGATCACCGCACCGGCCGAGACCCTGGAGAAGATCGCCGACCGCCTCGACCACGTCGCGGAACGCTGCGGTCCGGTCGTCGCGACGCACAGCAACCCCGCCAAGACGCTCGCCGCCGAACTCGCCGAAGCCCTGCCGGTGATCTGGACCGAGGACCGCCTCGCGGGCCCCGTCGGCCGCCGCTTCGCCGCCACGCTCGCCGAACTCGCAGGGCACCCGGCGGTCGCGGGCGAGCTGCCCGAGGCGCTGCCCGCGCACGGCGCCCTGCTCGCCGGACACCTGGCCCCCGGCGCCGACGGCGACGACTTCTTCCGCGACCGCGTCGAGGAACCCCAGCACCTGCGGGCCCGCGTCGTCCTGCTCCGCGACCGCCCGGTGGACGCGGGCGGCCTCAGCGCCGCCCCCGCGGCCCGCGAGCTCGCCCACGGCCACGACGTCGCGATCAGCGAGCTCGAACCGGAGGACGGCGACGAACTGGAGACCCTCGCGGAGCTGATCGCCGTCACGGATTTCGCCGCCGTTTACCTGTCGCTCGCCCCGAGGGACGGATCATGACCGCAGCCCGTTCATGAGCTGCACGATCCGCACGCCCCCGCACTCGCACCCGCACCGCGCACGTACGTAAGGGAGACCCCCTCCGTGGACCGCCTCACCAACACCATCCGCCCCTACGCCTGGGGCTCCACCACCGCCATCGCCGAGCTCGTCGGCGTCGAGCCGACCGGTGAGCCGCAGGCCGAGATGTGGATGGGCGCCCACCCCGGCGCGCCCTCGCGCACCGAGCGCGGTCCGCTCGACGAGGTGATCGACGAGGACCCGGGGCGCGAGCTCGGCAGGGCGGCGGTCGCCAAGTTCGGCCCGCGCCTGCCCTTCCTCCTCAAGATCCTCGCGGCGGGCGCCCCGCTCTCCCTCCAGGTGCACCCCGACCTGGAGCAGGCGCGCGAGGGCTACGAGGACGAGGAGAGCCGCGGCGTCCCGGTCGACGCCCCGCACCGCAACTACAAGGACGCCAACCACAAGCCCGAACTGATCTGCGCCCTCACGGAGTTCGACGGCCTCTGCGGCTTCCGCGACCCCGTGGAGGCCGCGGACCTCCTCGCCGGACTCGGCGTCGACTCCGTGAAGCCGTACGTCGACCTCCTGCACGCCAAGCCCGGGGACGGCGCCCTGCGCGAGGTCCTGACGGCAGTACTTACTGCGGACCGGGAAGAGATGGCGGCCACCGTCAACGAGGTCTCCGAGGCCGCCGAGCGCATCGGCGGCGTCTACGCCCCGTACGCGGGCATCGCGCGCCACTACCCCGGCGACCCCGGCGTCATCGCGGCGATGCTCCTCAACCACGTCCGGCTGCAGCCCGGCGAGGCGCTGTTCCTGGGCGCCGGAGTCCCGCACGCCTACCTCGACGGCCTTGGCGTCGAGATCATGGCCAACTCGGACAACGTGCTGCGCTGCGGCCTGACCCCCAAGCACGTCGACGTGCCCGAACTCCTGCGCATCGTCCGCTTCGAGCCGACCGATCCCGGCGTCCTGCGCCCGGAGGCATCGCCCGACGGCGAAGAGGTCTACGAAACCCCGATCGACGAGTTCCGCCTCTCCCGCTTCGTCCTGCCCGAGGGCGCGACGGCACCGCACGACCTCACGGCCCCGACCCCGCAGATCCTGCTCTGCGTCGCGGGCTCGGTCCGGGTGGGCGACGCCGGGGAACTCACGCCCGGACAGTCCGTGTTCGTCCCCGCGGACGAAAAGACCGAAGTGTCCGGAGTGGGCACGGTCTTCCGTGCCACTGTGGTGGCCTGACGCACCACCAGCGCCTCGTGCTGCAACAATGACCCACCGCAAAGGGCGGGCAAAGCAGCGCGCACCGCCCGGCGGTGGACGAGGAACGTACGCAGGCGAAGGGACAACGGGCACATATGAGCGCGTCAGGCGGAACAAAGGCGATTGTCGCGGCACTCGCCGCGAACCTCGCGATCGCGGTGGCGAAGTTCGTCGCGTTCATCTTCAGTGGCTCGTCGTCGATGCTCGCCGAGAGCGTGCACTCGCTCGCCGACTCGGGCAACCAGGGGCTGCTGCTCCTCGGCGGCAAGAAGGCGCAGCGCGAGGCGACCCCGCAACACCCCTTCGGGTACGGGCGCGAGCGCTACATCTACGCCTTCCTGGTCTCCATCGTGCTCTTCTCGGTCGGCGGCATGTTCGCGATCTACGAGGGCTACGAGAAGATCAAGCACCCGCACGAGATCGAGCACTGGTACTGGCCGGTGGGCGTCCTGGTGTTCGCGATCATCGCCGAGGCCTTCTCGTTCCGCACGGCCATAAAGGAGTCGAACCAGACGCGCGGCAGCCTCACCTGGACGCAGTTCGTCCGCCGTGCGAAGGCACCCGAGCTGCCGGTCGTGCTCCTGGAGGACCTGGGCGCGCTCGTCGGCCTGATCCTGGCCCTGGTCGGCGTCGGTCTCGCGCTCGGCACGGGCGACGGCGTCTGGGACGGCATCGGCACGCTCTGCATCGGCGTCCTGCTCATCCTGATCGCGATCGTCCTCGCCGCGGAGACCAAGTCGCTGCTCCTGGGCGAGGCCGCGGGCACCGAGGAAGTCCAGAAGATCGAGAAGGCCCTGGTCGACGGCGACACGGTCACCCGCGTCATCCACATGCGCACGCTCCACCTCGGCCCCGAGGAGCTCCTCGTCGCCGCCAAGGTCGCCGTCCAGCACGACGACACGGCCGCCGAGGTGGCCGCCGCCATAAACGCCGCCGAGGAGCGCATCCGCGCCGCGGTACCGATCGCCCGCGTGATCTACCTGGAGCCGGACATCTACAGCGAGGCGGCAGCGGCCGAGGGCACCAACCCGGCGAAGTCGCCCGGCGGTCACTGATTCACTGAGTACGTACGCCGATGGGCCCCGCACCTGCACGGTGCGGGGCCCATCGCCGTATCCGGAACTACTGCCGAGCTACTGAACCTCGCGCAGCACCCCGAGGATCGCCGCCTCGTCGGGCGCGGCCTCAAGCCGCTCCCGGAAGCCGGTGTCCATCAGCTTGCGCGAGAGCAGCGCGAGAATCCGCAGGTGCTCGTCGCCCGCGGCCGACTCCGGCACGGAGATCATGAAGATCAGCTTGGCCTTCGTACCGTCGATGGCACCCCACTCGATGCCCTCGGACGACCGCGCGAACCCGACGACCGGCGAGGTCACCGCATCGGTCTTGGCGTGCGGGATGGCGATCTCCTCGCCGAGCCCCGTGGTGCCCTGGGCCTCGCGGCGCAGAGCGGTCTGCACGAGCTCCTCGACGTCGTTCACCTTGCCGGTGGCGGCAAGGAGGTTCGCCATCTCGCGGATCGCGGAGTCCTTGTCGGCGGAGTCCAACTGGACCTTCACGGTCTGCCCGGTGAGATAGCCGGAGAGGACTTCTCCGTCGTCCTCCACGGGCGCGGGGGAGGGGGCGGCTGCGGCAGCCGTCTTCTGCGGGCCGGCGGATGCCGCGGACGCCGCGGACGCCCCGGACGTCCCGGAGGCGACGGCTCCTGCTCCCGCTCCCACGCCCGCGAGCACCGGCTCGGGCCCGCCCGGCACGTCGACGACCGGTGCCCCGCGGCGCTTGCGCTCGCTGAGGTCGACGAGGGTGACCGTGGTGAGGGCGGTGACGACGGCACCGATGGCCACAGCGACGAAGAACATCGGCACGCCGCCCACGGCACCCAGGACCGCCACGATCGGACCGCCGTGCGGCACCGCGTCCTTCACGCTCGCCAGACCCGCGATCGCACCGGCGACGGCGCCACCGAGCATGTTCGCCGGGATGACCTGCGCGGGCCGCGCGGCAGCGAAGGGGATCGCTCCCTCCGAAATGCCGAAGAAGCCCATGAACAAGGCGGCCAGACCGGTCTCGCGTTCCTGCTCGTTGTAGAGCCGCTTGCGGATCAGCGTCGCGAGGCCCTGGCCGAGCGGCATGACGGGGATCGCGGCGGCGCACATGCCCATGACGGTCTGGTTGCCGGTCGCGATGAGCCCCGCGCCGAACAGGAACGCCGTCTTGTTGACGGGACCGCCCATGTCGAACGCGATCATCAGACCGAGGATCGCGCCGAGCAGGATCGCGCTGGTCCCGGTCATGCCGCTGAGCCAGCTGGTCAGATGCTCGAAGATCCACGAGATCGGTTTGCCGATGACGTAGATGAAGAAAAGCCCGAGTGCCGTGGTCGAGATGATGGGGATCACGATGATCGGCATGATCGGCTGGGCGAACTTCGGGACCTTGATCTTCTTGATCCACAGCACCAGATAACCGGCGAGGAAGCCGGTCACGATGGCCCCGATGAAGCCCGCGCCCGCCTTGGAGTCGTACAGCTCACCGGTGTTGGCGATCCAGCCGCCGATCATGCCCGGCACGAGCGCGGGCCGGTCGCCGATCGCGTAGGCGATATAGCCGGACAGGATCGGCACCATCAGCGTGAACCCGATGGTGCCGATCTGGTTGACGTGCATCCAGAACGAGTCGTCGGGGATGACGAGCCCGCCCTTGGGGTCCGTGTGTCCGCCGAGCGACAGCGAGATCGCGATCAGCAGCCCGCCGACCACGACGAACGGAATCATGTACGAGACGCCGTTCATCAGCGCCTTGTACGCGAGGCTCCGCTCCTTGCCGCCTCCGCCTCCGCCGCCGGAGGCCGCCGCGGCGGAACCGCCGTCAGCGCCGCTGCCGCCGCCGTGCACGGGCGCGCTCCGCACCTGCTCGATCAGCTGCTCGGGGCGGCTGATGCCTTCGGACACCCCGACGGACAGCACGCGCTTGCCCGCGAACCGGCTGCGGTCGACGTCCTTGTCGGCCGCGATGATGATGCCGTCAGCCTCCCTGACATCGTTGTCAGTCAAGACATTCTCGGCCCCGATGGAGCCCTGCGTCTCCACCTTCATGTCGATGCCGAGGCTCTCCGCCGCCTGTGAGAGCTTCTCCGCCGCCATGTACGTGTGAGCGATACCGGTCGGACAGGCGGTCACGGCGAGCAGCTTGAGCTTCTTCTGCTGCTCGCCGCCGTCACCGCCTATGGGGGGATCGGCCGGACGGGTCACGTGGATCTCCTAACGCCTTTAACGCCTTCGTCAAACAAGATCGCGCAAATGTTCCCGATCTCAAGGCATCCTGCAACACGCGCGCACAGGTTCAAAAGCGCAAAGGTCCCGAATGTGCAGGTACGAGGCCCTGTCCGTGACCCTGGCCGTCCCCTCCCGGCCCCCGACTGCCCCCGGCGGCGGGCGCCCCGCCCGTCCTGACACCCCGGGGAGGCGGGCTGGGGCTCGCTGGGCCAATCGGTGTAGCTTTGTGACCGAGCCAGACGTCGCTGCTGATGGCGGTCGGGCGGTGCCTGTACGGGTACCGGCCGAGGGAGAGAGGGCCTCCGACGGACTGCGCTGCTGCGCGCCGGTGCTTCTCCGTACCGTCGTCGCAGGTCAGCCATGTCCACCCACCCTCGATCAATCCCACGAGGAGCAGCTCACCAATGTCGACTCTCATCAACGGCCAGGACTTCAAGGTCGCGGATCTCTCCCTCGCCGACTTCGGCCGCAAGGAGATCACCCTCGCCGAGCACGAGATGCCCGGCCTGATGTCGATCCGCAAGGAGTTCGCGGCCACCCAGCCGCTGGCCGGCGCCCGCATCATGGGCTCGCTGCACATGACCGTGCAGACCGCCGTCCTCATCGAGACCCTGGTCGCCCTGGGCGCCGAGGTCCGCTGGGTCTCCTGCAACATCTTCTCCACCCAGGACCACGCCGCCGCGGCCATCGCCGTCGGCCCGAACGGCACCCCGGACGACCCGCAGGGCATCCCGGTCTTCGCCTGGAAGGGCGAGACCCTGGAGGAGTACTGGTGGTGCACGGAGCAGGCGCTGACCTGGCCGAACACCCCCACCGGCGGCCCGAACATGATCCTGGACGACGGTGGCGACGCCACCCTCCTCGTCCACAAGGGCGTCGAGTACGAGAAGGCCGGCAAGGTCCCCTCCGAGGACACCGCCGAGTCGGACGAGCACCGCGTCATCCTCCAGCTCCTCAACCGCACCATCACCGAGGGCTCGCAGAAGTGGACCCAGCTCGCCTCGGAGATCCGCGGCGTGACCGAGGAGACCACGACCGGCGTCCACCGCCTCTACGAGATGCACCGCGACGGCACCCTCCTCTTCCCGGCGATCAACGTGAACGACGCCGTGACGAAGTCGAAGTTCGACAACAAGTACGGCTGCCGCCACTCCCTGGTCGACGGCATCAACCGCGCCACCGACGTCCTGATCGGCGGCAAGACCGCCCTCGTCTGCGGTTACGGCGATGTCGGCAAGGGTTGTGCCGAGTCGCTGCGCGGCCAGGGCGCGCGCGTGATCATCACCGAGGTCGACCCGATCTGCGCCCTCCAGGCGGCGATGGACGGCTTCCAGGTCACGACGCTCGACGAGGTCGTCGACAAGGTCGACATCTTCGTGACCACGACCGGCAACAAGGACATCATCATGGCCTCGGACATGGCCAAGATGAAGCACCAGGCGATCGTCGGCAACATCGGCCACTTCGACAACGAGATCGACATGGCCGGCCTCGCCAAGATCCCCGGCATCGTCAAGGACGAGGTCAAGCCGCAGGTCCACACCTGGACGTTCCCCGACGGCAAGGTCCTCATCGTCCTCTCCGAGGGCCGCCTGCTGAACCTGGGCAACGCGACGGGCCACCCGTCCTTCGTGATGTCCAACTCCTTCGCGGTCCAGACC
>NZ_JBNNJZ010000013.1:0-52384 GCF_050270335.1 Streptomyces sp. NPDC059900 | reverse complement strand
GCGCGGCGTTCGACTCAGAGGTGTACTCGCCCTCGACGGGCGCCTCGGACTCGGTGGTGTACTGCTCGACGTCAACAACCTCGGTCTCTTCGACCGGCTGCTCAACGGTGGTCTCGGCCACGATTCTCCTCAGATTTCTTTACGTCTTTGGGGGTGGCCGGAACTACTGCGCGACCTGGGTGATCTCGAACGGGACCGGCTGCTGAGCGCCGTGCGGGTGCTGGTCGCCCGCGTAGACCTTCAGCTTCGAGAGCATCTGACGGCCCAGGGTGTTCTTGGGGATCATGCCCTTGATGGCCTTCTCGACGGCCTTCTCGGGGTTCTTCTCAAGAAGCTCGTCGTAACGGACGGAACGCAGACCACCCGGGTAACCGGAGTGGCGGTACGCCATCTTCTGAGTCTTCTTGTTGCCGGACAGGTGAACCTTGTCGGCGTTGATGATGATGACGAAGTCGCCCATGTCCATGTGGGGCGCGTAAATCGCCTTGTGCTTGCCGCGCAGGAGGTTGGCGGCAGTGGTCGCCAGACGGCCCAGGACGATGTCCTGAGCGTCGATGACGTGCCACTGGCGGGTCACGTCGCCGGGCTTGGGGCTGTACGTACGCACTTCGTAGCCTTCGCTTCTTCAGTGGATGGGGTCCAGACACACGGCACCCAGGAAGCGATCATGCAGCTGGGGCTCACAATGCCGGGGACGCTGCCCGTATGCGAGCCACTGGTAACTGCTCCAGGGAACCTACGTATGGGCCCTTCGCGTGAGAACGACGATGCCGATACGCATAACAAACGTCGAGACTACCCGCGCCGCACCGTACGGGTCAAAACGCGGCCCGGGAGACCGGCACCGGCGCCTCCCCCACCACAGGTGTGTCCGCTTTCTCCGGGGTGGTCCCGCCCGTCCTGACGCAGCTCCGGGCGACCGTGAAGGCCAGCACACAGAGCGTGACGCAGTCCCGGTAGGCCCGCGTGGCGCCCGGCTCGAGCCAGGGCCAGTCGAACCCCGGGACCTGCGGCAGGAGCGCAAGCCAGAACCACGGCCGCAGGGTCACCGCACCGGGCTCTCCGGCCCCGGCGAGCAGCAGCGGCACGACGACAAGGAGGTAGTGGTCGTACGAAGGCCTGGACACCAGGAAGGCCGCCAGCATCAGCATCGCGGCCGTCTCGACGACCCGCGCAGACTGCGCACCCCCGCTCCCCCACCGCCGCCAGGCACACCACACGCCCGCGGCGGCGGCCACGAGGGCCAGCAGCGTCGCCGCCCCCTGCGGCACCCCGAGCCGCGGCAGCACAGCCGCGGGCGAGGCCTCATAGAGCCGTACGAAGCTGTCGTCGCCCCGCAGCAGGAACGGCAGCGTCCGCGTGAAGAACCCCGCCGGGTCCGGCATGACGACCGCCACCCCGGCCGATACCGCCGCGGGCACGAGCACCGCACTCCCGAGCGCCCGCCACCGCCGCGCGAAGACGAAGAGCAGCACCACCGGCGCGAGCAGCGGTTTCACGGCGACGGCGGCTCCGATCACCAGACCGGCGGCCACCCACTTCCCCCGGCACACGAGGAGCAGCGCGAGCGGCAGCGCGGCCGCCGACGCCACCGTCCAGTTGCCGAGCTCGACGAGGTGCACGAACGGCGCGAAGCCCAGGGCGAGCGCGAGCAGCCCGAGCGCCGCGAACCGGCTGCGCCACGAAACCGCGTGGATCCGCAGGGCGCACCCCCACCCGAAGACCAGCGAGGCCGTGACCCCGGTCGGCATGAGCCACCGCACGACGGACTCCGGAAGCAGCGCCTGCGGCACCGCGGCGAGCACGGCCCCCGGCAGATAGAGGAAGTGCCGGTCGGCATAGGGCGAGCGGCCCTCCAGCCAGGCCTCGGCGGCCCGCACCACGATGGCGTTGTCCATCCCGCCGCCCGAGTGCCGCAGCCCCACCCGGACGACCGTGGCGAGCAGCACGAGACCGAGCGCCGCCCAGGCATGCCAGGTGGCCGGCCGCAGCCACCACCCGTTAACAGCTACTTTGCCGGTATTCATGCGAATCAGGCTAGGTCGAGACCCTCTCCTGGCCCCCGCTCAACATCCCCGACTCCCCGTCTAAGATGCGGCGCATGAGCTTTGGGCAAGGGGGACCTCAGTGGGGTCCAGGGGATTCGCGTACGCCTGACTGGGCGGCGCTCGCCGAGGCGTCCGAATCGCGCACCCGGCGCCGCAAATGGCTGATGATCGGCGGCGGCGCGCTCGCCACCGTCGTCGTCGCGGCCGCGGTCGCCGTCGGCGTCGTCTCCGCGAACAGCGACAACTCCTCCGCCTCGAACAAACCGGCGAGCGAGCTGCCCTCGACCGCGGACATCCCCGGCGCCAGCGAGAAGCCGGGCCCCTCCTTCGAGGAGACGACGCCGCCGCCCCCGCCGGACCCCAAGGAGTTCATCTCCAGCGCCAAGAAGGACAAGGCGCCGCTCAGCGCCGACACGCTCTTCCCCGGCAAGACGCTGACCTCGGGCGAGCGCGTCTACAAGAAGGGCGACACGGACAGCACGAAGAAGTGCGCGAGCGTCACCCAGCCCGCGCTCGGCACGATCCTCACGAAGAACGACTGCACGCGGCTCTACCGCGCCAGTTACGTGCGGGACAACATCGCCGTGACGGTCGGCGTCGCCGTCTTCGACACGGAGGCCCAGGCCAAGAAGGTGAACGACCAGGCGAAGAAGGGCCTGGTCATCTCACTGCCCGGCAAGGGCGTGCCCAGCTTCTGCCGCACGGCGGTCTGCCGCGGCACGTACAACGCCTACGGCCGCTACGCCTACTTCACGACCTCCGGCTTCACCAGCGACAAGGACGTCACGGAGAAGGAGCGCAAGGTCTACACGGTCGGCGACGACCTGGGCCGCTTCGCCTTCGGCCAGATCCACCGGCGGGGCGAGGCCCAGGCTTCCGCCGCGGCCAACGCCCCCGAGTAGTCCGGCAGTCGGGAGTCCGGCGGCCGGGGCTCAGCAGCACCCGGCGCCGGGCAGCGTCCGCTTGTTGCGCGCTTCCTTGCTGCGCGCGGCCAGCAACTCGTCGGCGGGATAGCCGACTTCCTCCAGCGTGAGCCCGTGCGGCCGTACGACGTGCACGGCGGAGTCCCGCACTCCCGCGGCAAGGACCTTCGCGGGCCACTCCACGGGCCGGTGCCCGTCGCCCACGAACAGCATGGCGCCGACCAGCGAGCGCACCATGTTGTGGCAGAACGCGTCGGCCCGCACGGTCGCTTCGAGAATCCCGTCGGACCGCCGCTCCCAGTGCAACTCCTGGAGCGTACGAATGGTCGTGGCGCCCTCGCGCTTCTTGCAGTAGGCCGCGAAATCGTGCTCACCGAGCAGCTTCTCGGCAGCCGCGTTCATGGCGTCGAGATCCAACTCCCAGTCGTGCCAAAGGACATGACTGCGCAGCAGCGGGTCGACGCCGCCGGGGTGGTCGGTCACGCGGTAGGCGTAGCGCCGCCACACGGCCGCGAACCGCGCGTTGAACCCCGCGGGAGCCTCGGCCACCTTCCAGACCCGCACATCGTGCGGCAGCCGCCCCGCGAGCCTGCGCAGCAGCTTGTCGCTGTGCTCGGCCCACACGCCCTCGGGCAGATCGACGTGGGCGACCTGCCCCCGCGCGTGCACCCCGCTGTCGGTCCGTCCGGCGACGGTCAGCTCGTACGTCTCCTGCGACCGCGTCACGGTCCGCAGCGCGCTCTCGATCTCCCCCTGGACGGTCCGCTGCCCCTGCTTCTGCTTGGCCCAGCCGGAGAAGTCCTTGCCGTCGTACGAAAGGTCAAGCCGCACCCGCACGAACCCGGGCTCTACTTCATCGCTCACAGAACAGATCCTCTCAGGAGGCCGCCCATGCGAAAGCGGGCCCGCCCCGAAGGGCGGACCCGCTCACAGCAAGGCAGAGCCTCAGGCGTCCTTGGACTCCTCGGCAGCGTCCTCAGCCGGCTTCGCGTCCTCGACGGGCGCGTCGTCCTTCTTGAGGGCGTCTTCCTTGACGGCACGCTTCGTGGCCGCCTCGGCCTCACCGGTGGCAGCCTGCGCCACGGTCAGGGCCTCCACCAGCTCGATGACAGCCATGGGCGCGTTGTCGCCACGGCGGTTACCGATCTTGGTGATACGGGTGTAGCCACCCGGGCGGTTCTCGTAGCGCGGGCCGATCTCCGTGAAGAGCGTGTGCACGATGCTCTTGTCGGTGATGACGGACAGCACCTGGCGGCGGTTGTGAAGGTCGCCCTTCTTCGCCTTGGTGACCAGACGCTCCGCGTAGGGACGCAGACGACGGGCCTTCGCCTCGGTGGTGGTGATGCGGCCGTGCTCGAAGAGCTGCTTGGCGAGGTTCGCCAGCAGAAGCTTCTCGTGCGCGGCGCTGCCGCCCATACGGGCACCCTTGGTGGGCTTCGGCATGGTGTTTCTCCTTCATCGCTGCACCGGCCGTATGAGGTACCGATGACAGTGTCCGAGCAGGCGGTCGCCCGTCGGAGACCCGCGCCCCGTAAGGGGCGCGGGGAACTGCGCGACCAGCCGAAGCCGGCCCGCAGCCAAAATCAGACCGATCAGTACTGCTCGGTCTCGACGAAGCCGGCGTCGGCATCGTCATCCGCGCCGAAGGCGTCGGCGGCAGCGGTCGGGTCGAAGCCGGGAGGCGAGTCCTTGAGCGCAAGACCCATGCCGTTGAGCTTCATCTTGACCTCGTCGATCGACTTCGCACCGAAGTTGCGGATGTCGAGCAGGTCCGCCTCGGAGCGGGCCACGAGCTCACCCACGGAGTGGATGCCCTCGCGCTTGAGGCAGTTGTACGACCGAACGGTGAGCTCGAGCTCCTCGATCGGCAGGGCGAGATCGGCGGCCAGGGCCGCGTCCGTCGGCGAGGGGCCCATGTCGATGCCCTCGGCGTCGATGTTGAGCTCGCGCGCCAGACCGAACAGCTCGACCAGGGTCTTGCCTGCGGACGCCATGGCGTCACGCGGGCGCATGGCCTGCTTGGTCTCGACGTCGACGATCAGCTTGTCGAAGTCGGTGCGCTGCTCGACACGCGTGGCCTCGACCTTGTACGTGACCTTCAGGACCGGCGAGTAGATCGAGTCGACCGGGATGCGCCCGATCTCCTGACCGACCTGCTTGTTCTGAACGGCGGAGACGTAGCCGCGACCGCGCTCGACGGTCAGCTCCATCTCCAGCTTGCCCTTGCCGTTGAGCGTGGCGAGGACCAGGTCGGGGTTGTGCACCTCGACACCGGCCGGGGGCGCGATGTCGGCGGCGGTGACCAGACCCGGGCCCTGCTTGCGCAGGTACATCACGACGGGCTCGTCGTGCTCACTGCTCACGACGAGCTGCTTGATGTTGAGGATGAGGTCGGTGACGTCTTCCTTGACGCCCGGCACGGTGGTGAACTCGTGCAGGACACCGTCGATACGGATGGACGTGACGGCCGCACCCGGGATCGAGGAGAGAAGGGTCCGACGCAGGGAGTTGCCGAGGGTGTAACCGAAGCCCGGCTCCAGCGGCTCGATCACGAACCGGGAGCGGAATTCGTCGACGACCTCTTCGGTCAACGAGGGACGCTGAGCGATCAGCATGAAGTGTTTCCTTCAGTCATGGGCACCCACTATTTGATGCCCTTGAGTACTACAAGGGTACGGGCGGTACGGCTCCGGAGAGCCGCACCGCCCGAAAATCCCTGGGTCAAGCGACGTGCGTCAGACGCGGCGACGCTTGGGGGGACGGCAGCCGTTGTGCGGCGTGGGGGTGACGTCCTGGATCGAGCCGACCTCGAGGCCGGTGGCCTGGAGGGAGCGGATCGCGGTCTCACGGCCGGAGCCGGGACCCTTGACGAAGACGTCGACCTTGCGCATGCCGTGCTCCTGGGCGCGACGCGCGGCCGACTCGGCGGCCATCTGCGCGGCGAACGGAGTCGACTTGCGCGAGCCCTTGAAGCCGACGTGGCCGGCGGAGGCCCAGCTGATCACGTTGCCCGTGGGGTCCGTGATCGAGACGATCGTGTTGTTGAACGTGCTCTTGATGTGGGCGTGCCCGTGAGCGACGTTCTTCTTTTCCTTGCGGCGCACCTTCTTGGCAGCGCCCTGACGACCCTTGGGGGGCATCTATTAACTCCTACGCGAGGTGGTCGGTCCTGCAGCGACAGCTGTCGATCGACCGCTGAGGACTACTTCTTGCCCGGCTTCTTCTTACCGGCGATGGCGCGACGCGGGCCCTTACGGGTGCGGGCGTTGGTGCTGGTGCGCTGACCGCGGACGGGCAGACCACGACGGTGACGGATACCCGCGTAGCAGCCGATCTCGACCTTGCGGCGGATGTCGGCCTGGATCTCGCGACGGAGGTCACCCTCGGTCTGGATGTTGGCGTCCACGTACTCGCGGATCTTGATCAGGTCCTCTTCGGACAGATCACGAACACGGGTGTTGCGGTCCACACCGGTGGCGTCCAGCGTCTGCTGGGACAGCGTGCGGCCAATGCCGAACACGTACGTGAGGGCAACCTCAACACGCTTATCGCGCGGGAGGTCAACACCTTCAAGGCGTGCCATTCAAGGCTCCTGTTGATTTTCGGAGGTCTTCAGCAGGACCGGTCCCGGGTGCCGTACGAGGTACATCCCGGGTCCCCGGCCTCCGACCGGGGGTGTCGCCCTCCATTACCGATGGATCTGAAGAGGGACGGGTCCTGCACATGTGCTTTACGTGCGTCGCGCGAAAATCTGCGAACTGCAGTCGTGCGTCAGCCCTGGCGCTGCTTGTGGCGCGGGTTGTCGCAGATAACCATGACCCGGCCGTGACGGCGGATCACCCTGCACTTGTCGCAGATCTTCTTGACGCTCGGCTTGACCTTCATTGGGTGAGGTTCTCCGGGTCAGTGCCATCACCCCACGCGAATGGGGTGCGGGCAAGATCTACTTGTACCGGTAGACGATCCGGCCACGCGTCAGGTCGTACGGAGACAGCTCCACCACGACCCGGTCGTCAGGGAGGATGCGGATGTAGTGCATACGCATCTTGCCGCTGATGTGTGCCAGGACCTGGTGGCCGTTCTGGAGCTCAACCTTGAACATGGCGTTCGGAAGAGACTCAACGACAGTGCCCTCGATCTCGATGGCACCTTGCTTCTTGGCCACGCTTTGCCCTTCGAATCGACTACCTTGATCGACTTCGCTCACCGCATGCAGACACACGGATGCACGAGAGCCGACGCGTCAGTCTACGTCAGGCCACCCGGAAAGACGAATCGAGGAAGAATGCCCCACGACGAAGATCCTTAAGCAAGGGGTTCACTTCGCCAGCGGGTCCGGCGCAGTGGTGACCCCGTACTCCGCCAGCTTCGCCTTGCCGCAGGACCACTCTTGAACGCCCCTCTCGCGGGATCGGCGCCAGGGCGCCTCACAAGCTTCGAGCGGCTGCGCCGGACTCCGTCCGTCGGAGCTGGGCCCGGCGAGCGCGTCAGCCCAGCGGGTCCGGCGCCGCCGTAACCCCATACTCCGCCAGCTTCGCCTTGCCTCCGTCAGGAGCCGTCAGCACGATCGGGCCCTCCTCCGTCAGCGCGACGGAGTGCTCCCAGTGCGAGGACCAGGTGCCGTCGGTCGTGATGACCGTCCAGTCGTCCTCCAGGACCTCCGTGCGGGGCGTGCCGAGGGAGACCATGGGCTCGATGGCCAGGCAGAAGCCGGGGACCAGCTTGGGGCCCTTGCCGCGGCGGCGCTCGACGTAGTTCAGGAGATGCGGGTCCATGTGCATCTCGGTCCCGATGCCGTGGCCGCCGTAGTCCTCGACGATGCCGTACTTGCCGCCGCCGGGCTTCGGCTGCCGCCGGATGTACGACTCGATGGCGCGGGAGATGTCCACGAGCCGATTGCCCTGCTTCATCGCGGCGAGGCCGGCCCACATCGACTCCTCGGTCACCCGGGAGAGCTCGATCAGCTCCGGAGCGTGACCGGTGCCCACGAACGCGGTGTAGGCCGCGTCGCCGTGCCAGCCGTCGATGATGGCGCCCGCGTCGATGGAGATGATGTCGCCGTCCTTCAGGACGGTCTTCTCGTCCGGGATGCCGTGCACGACGACCTCGTTGACCGAGGTACAGATCGTCGCGGGGAAGCCGCCGTACCCCAGGAAGTTGGACTTCGCGCCGTGCTCGGCGATCACCTTGCGCGCGACGTCGTCCAGGTCCTTCGTGGTCGCGCCCGGCACCGCAGCCTCACGCGTCGCGGCGTGCACGGCTGCGACGACAAGGCCCGCCTCACGCATCTTCGCGATCTGCTCGGGGGTCTTGATCTGCACCATGGGGCTTCCGCTCTCCGTCATCCGTCCAACAACCGGCCACGTACACGAACCGACTACGTACACAACACTACGGCCGCGGTCCCCCGAGGGGCACCGCGGCCGTAGCAGCGTACTGGACTGCGCAGGGGCTACTTGTCGCCCTTGAGCGCGTCCATCGCGCGCTTGGTGACCTCGTCCACCTTGCCGAGCGCCGAGATCGTCACGACGAGGCCCTGGGCCTTGTAGTGGTCGATGATCGGCTCGGTCTCGCGGTGGTACACGTCGAGCCGCTTGCGCACGGTCTCTTCCTTGTCGTCACCGCGCTGGTAGAGCTCGCCGCCGCAGACGTCACAGACGCCCTCGGCCTTCGGCTTGCTGTACGTCACGTGGAAGACGTGGCTGGAATCGTTCCGGCAGATACGGCGGCCGGCGATGCGCTTGACCACCTCGTCCTCGGGGACCTCGAGGTCGAGCACCGCGTCGAGCTTCTGGCCGTCCGCCTTGAGCGACTCGTCCAGGGCCTCGGCCTGCGACACGTTCCGCGGGAAGCCGTCGAGCAGGAAGCCGTTCTCGGCGTCCGGCTGCTCCATGCGGTCCTTCGCCATGCCGATGGTGACCTCGTCGGGGACGAGGTTGCCGTCGTCCATGTAGGCCTTCGCCCGCTTGCCCAGCTCCGTGCCCTGGCTGATGTTGGCGCGGAACAGGTCGCCCGTGGAGATGTGCGGAATCTGCAGGTTCTTGGCGAGGAACGCGGCCTGCGTTCCCTTGCCCGCACCGGGCGGCCCGACGAGGACGATTCGCATCAGCGGAGGAACCCTTCGTAATTGCGCTGCTGGAGCTGGCTCTCGATCTGCTTCACGGTCTCCAGACCCACACCCACGATGATCAGGATGCTTGTCCCGCCGAACGGGAAGTTCTGGTTCGCGCCGAAGCCCACCAACGCCATCGTCGGTACAAGAGCGATCAGACCCAGATACAGCGAGCCCGGCCACGTGATCCGGTTGAGTACGTAGCTCAGGTACTCAGCGGTCGGACGGCCAGCCCGGATGCCCGGGATGAAGCCACCATACTTCTTCATGTTGTCCGCGACTTCCTCGGGGTTGAACGAGATAGCCACGTAGAAGAAGGCGAAGAACACGATCAACAAGAAGTACGTCGCGATGTAGATCGGGTGGTCGCCCTTGGTCAGGTTCGCCTCGATCCACTGCTTCCACCCGGAATTGCCACCCGCGAACTGGGCGACGAGAGCGGGAATGTAGAGAAGCGAAGAGGCGAAGATCACAGGGATGATGCCCGCCTGATTGACCTTCAGCGGAATGTACGTCGAAGTACCGCCATAGGAACGGCGGCCGATCATGCGCTTCGCGTACTGGACGGGAATGCGGCGCTGAGCCTGCTCCACGAAGACGACCAGAGCGACCATGACGAGACCGACCGCGATGACCGTGCCGAACTCGATCCAGCCACCGGCGAGCGAGCCCTGCTCCTTGATGGCCCACAGGGCGCCGGGGAAGGTGGCCGCGATCGAGATGAACATCAGGATCGACATGCCGTTGCCGATGCCGCGGTCGGTGATGAGCTCACCGAGCCACATGACGCAGGCCGTGCCCGCGGTCATCGTGATGACCATGGTGACGGTGACGAAGATGGACTGGTCCGGAACGATCTCGGTGGCGACGGGGCAGCCGGAGAACAGCGAGCCCGTACGAGCCGTGGCCACGAGGCCGGTCCCCTGGAGGATCGCGAGCGCGACGGTCAGATAACGCGTGTACTGCGTGATCTTCGCCGTGCCGGCCTGGCCCTCCTTCTTCAGGGCCTCGAGCCGCGGGATCACCACGGTCAGCAGCTGCAGGATGATGCTCGCCGTGATGTACGGCATGATGCCGAGCGCGAAGATCGTGATCTGCAGCAGCGCCCCGCCACTCATCATGTTGACCAGACCGAACAACCCCTGGTTGGAGTTGGCCTGGTCCATGCAGACCTGGACGTTCTTATAGCTGACGCCGGGGATCGGAATGTGCGTTCCGAGCCGGTAGATCACGATGATGCCGAGAGTGAAGAGCAGCTTCTTGCGCAGGTCGGGCGTCTTGAACGCCCGGGCGAACGCGGTGAGCACGGTGCCTCCTGCGACCCCCGCGCGCGTGCGTCAGAGGTAGTGGTCTGAGGATCGACGAATACGTATCAGTCAGAAAAACCGCACGGCAAGACCGCACGGAGCTTAGACAGTGCACGCCACCTTACCGGCGACCGTGCCCCCCTTGGAACGACCAACCGGGGATGCCCCATATGTGGGGCATCCCCGGCTGGGAATCGCTCAAGTCATCGAGGTGCCTGAAGAATTCAGACGAGCTCGGTGACGGTACCGCCGGCGGCGGTGATCTTCTCCTTGGCGGAGCCGGAGACGGCGTCGACCGTCACCTGCAGCGCCACGGTGACCTCACCCTGGCCGAGGACCTTGACGAGGCTGTTCTTGCGAACGGCACCCTTGGCGACGAGACCCTCGACGGTGACCTCGCCACCCTCGGGGTACAGCGCGCTCAGCTTGTCGAGGTTCACGACCTGGAACTCGGTCTTGAACGGGTTCTTGAAGCCCTTGAGCTTCGGGAGACGCATGTGGAGGGGCATCTGGCCACCCTCGAAGCGCTCCGGAACCTGGTAACGGGCCTTGGTGCCCTTGGTACCACGACCAGCGGTCTTACCCTTGGACGCCTCACCACGACCCACACGGGTCTTGGCGGTCTTGGCGCCCGGGGCGGGCCGGAGGTTGTGGACCTTCAGCGGGTTCTGCTCCGCCATGTCAGTCGACCTCCTCAACCGTCACGAGGTGGCGGACGGTGTGCACCATTCCGCGGAACTCGGGGCGGTCTTCCTTGACGACCACGTCGTTGACCCGCTTGAGGCCAAGCGAACGCAGCGTGTCGCGGTGGTTCTGCTTGCTGCCGATGTACGACTTCACCTGCGTGACCTTGAGCTGCGCCATTACGCACCAGCCCCGGCACGCGCACGGAGAAGAGCCGCGGGGGCGACGTCCTCGAGGGGCAGACCACGGCGAGCCGCGATCTCCTCGGGACGCTGCAGGCCCTTCAGGGCCTCCACGGTCGCGTGCACGATGTTGATCGCGTTCGACGAACCGAGCGACTTCGACAGGATGTCGTGCACGCCCGCGCACTCGAGCACGGCACGCACCGGGCCACCGGCGATAACACCGGTACCGGGGGAAGCAGGCTTGAGCAGGACGACGCCTGCGGCCTTCTCGCCCGTGATCGGGTGCGGGATGGTGCCCTGGATACGCGGAACCTTGAAGAAGTTCTTCTTGGCCTCTTCAACGCCCTTGGCGATGGCCGCGGGAACTTCCTTGGCCTTGCCGTATCCGACACCTACGGTGCCGTCACCGTCGCCCACCACGACCAGCGCGGTGAAGCTGAAGCGGCGACCACCCTTGACAACCTTGGCGACACGGTTGATCGCGACAACGCGCTCAACGTATGCGGTCTTCTCGGCGGCAGCGCCACCGTCGCGACCCTTCCGGTCCCGCCGCTCGCCGCCACCGGCACCGCTTCCGCGGCGCTGGGGTCCAGCCATTGGAATTACCTCTCTCTGTTACGTCCGCTAGCTCCGGAACCGGGGCTTAGAACTTCAGCCCGGCTTCGCGGGCGGCGTCCGCCAGAGCGGCAATGCGCCCGGCGTACTTGTTGCCACCGCGGTCGAACACGACGGCCTCGACACCCGCGGCCTTGGCACGCTCGGCAACGAGCGCGCCGACCTGCTTGGCCTGCGCGGACTTGTCGGCCTCGCCACCGCGGATCGTGGTGTCCAGGGTCGACGCCGACGCAAGGGTGTGACCCTTGAGGTCGTCGATGACCTGAGCAACGATGTTGCGGTTCGAGCGAGTCACGACGAGGCGCGGACGCTCCGCCGTACCCGACACGTTCTTGCGGATGCGGATGTGGCGGCGGGCCTTGGCGGCACGCTTGTAAGCGTCACCCTTGGCGATCTTCACACCGTATGCCATGGCTTACTTACCTGCCTTTCCGACCTTGCGCCGGATGACTTCGCCCTCGTACTTGACGCCCTTGGCCTTGTACGGGTCGGGCTTGCGCAGCTTGCGGATGTTGGCCGCAACCTCGCCGACCTTCTGCTTGTCGATGCCCTCGACCGAAAGCTTGGTCGCGGACTCCACCTTGAAGGTGATGCCCTCGGGGGCCTCGACCAGGATCGGGTGGCTGTAACCCAGCGAGAACTCCAGGTTGGAGCCCTTCGCGAGCACGCGGTAACCGACACCGCTGATCTCGAGCTTCTTCACGTAACCCGTGGTCACGCCGGTGATCATGTTCGCCACCAGCGTGCGGGACAGGCCGTGCAGGGCCTTGTTCTGACGCTCGTCGTTGGGGCGGGTGACGCTCAGGACGCCGTCCTCACCCTTAGCGATGTCGATCGGCGCGACGACGGTGTGGGAAAGGGAGCCCTTGGGACCCTTAACCGAAACCGTCCGGCCGTCGATGGTGACGTCCACGCCGGCGGGAACCGTGATGGGGAGCTTGCCAATACGCGACATTAGCTATTCCTCCGTTCCCGACTACCAGACGTAGGCGAGGACTTCCCCACCTACGCCCTTCTTGCCTGCCTGCTGGCCGGTGAGCAGACCGTGCGACGTGGAGATAACCGCCACGCCCAGGCCGCCGAGCACCTTCGGCAGGTTGGTGGACTTCGCGTAAACCCGGAGACCGGGCTTGGAGATCCGCTTGATGCCCGCAATGGAGCGCTCACGGTTCGGGCCGAACTTCAGCTCGAGAACGAGGTTCTTGCCGACCTCGGCGTCCTCGACCTTCCAGCCCGTGATGAAGCCCTCCTGCTGGAGGATCTCCGCGATGTGAGACTTGATCTTGCTGTGCGGCATCGCCACGGTGTCGTGGTACGCCGAGTTCGCGTTACGCAGACGAGTCAGCATGTCCGCGATCGGATCAGTCATGGTCATGAATTGGCCTTCGGCCTCTCTCGCCGTGGTTTCCTATCTGCGCCATCCCTCTCCCCACTCAGAGGCAGGACGGGTGCGGCGCGGGGACCTACGGCGTAGTAAGTCGGTCAGGGCGGCAGGCGCCCAACCCTCCTAGCCTAAGGCATGGAGAGGTGGGCCACCTACCGACCAGATACTTACCGAGAGCCTCCGGTAATTCCCAAGTCCCTGAGGACAGGGGGAATTACCAGGAGCTCTTGGTCACGCCCGGCAGCTCGCCACGGTGAGCCATCTCACGAAGGCAGACGCGGCACAGGCCGAACTTGCGGTACACGGAGTGCGGACGGCCACAGCGCTGGCAGCGGGTGTAGCCGCGCACACCGAACTTGGGCTTACGAGCAGCCTTGGCAATAAGAGCCTTCTTCGCCATCTCGCTTACGCCTCCTTGAACGGGAAGCCGAGGTGACGGAGAAGGGCACGGCCCTCAGCGTCGTTGGTCGCCGTGGTGACCACGGTGATGTCCATACCCCGGACGCGGTCGATCTTGTCCTGGTCGATCTCGTGGAACATGACCTGCTCCGTGAGACCGAAGGTGTAGTTGCCACGGCCGTCGAACTGCTTGGGGGACAGACCACGGAAGTCGCGGATGCGCGGCAGCGCGAGCGACAGGGTGCGGTCCAGGAACTCCCACATGCGGTCGCCACGAAGCGTGACGTGGCAGCCGATCGGCTGACCCTCGCGCAGCTTGAACTGCGCGATGGACTTCCGGGCCTTGGTGATGGCCGGCTTCTGACCCGTGATGGTGGTCAGGTCACGGACGGCACCGTCCATGAGCTTGGAGTCACGGGCGGCGTCGCCGACACCCATGTTGACCACGATCTTGATGAGGCCGGGGGTCTGCATGACGTTCTCGTACGAGAACTCTTCCTGCAGCTTGCCCGCGATCTCCTCGCGGTACTTCGTCTTCAGACGCGGAGTGGTGGTGGTCGTCATCAGATGTCCTCACCCGTCCGCTTGGCAACGCGGATCTTGTTGCCGTCATCGTCGAAGCGGAAACCGACACGCGTGACGACCTTGTTGCCGTCCTTCTCCACGACCAGCTGGACGTTGGAGACGTGGACAGGGGCTTCGGTGGTCACGATGCCGCCGGCCTGCGAACCGCTGGCGGTCGGGCCGGCCTTCGTGTGCTTCTTGACCCGGTTGACACCCTCGACCAGGACGCGCTCGTCGCGCGGGTAAGCGGCAATGACCTTGCCCTGCTTGCCCTTGTCCTTACCGGTGATGACCTGAACCAGGTCGCCCTTCTTGATCTTCATGCTTACAGCACCTCCGGCGCGAGCGAGATGATCTTCATGAACTTCTTCTCGCGCAGCTCACGGCCGACCGGGCCGAAGATACGGGTGCCGCGAGGGTCGCCGTCGTTCTTCAGAATGACGGCGGCGTTCTCGTCGAAGCGGATGTACGAGCCGTCGGGACGGCGGCGCTCCTTGACGGTGCGAACGATGACGGCCTTGACGACGTCACCCTTCTTCACGTTGCCACCGGGGATCGCGTCCTTGACGGTGGCGACGATGACGTCACCGATGCCCGCGTAGCGGCGACCCGAGCCACCGAGAACACGAATGGTGAGAATTTCCTTCGCACCCGTGTTGTCGGCGATCCGAAGTCGCGACTCCTGCTGGATCACGTCTATCTCCTGTTTGTCTGCCGGTTCCCCCGGGGCAATTCAGCGAACTGCCCCGGGAGCCTGGCGGAACGAACTCTGGGGAAAACCCCTCAGAGGTTTACTTGGCCTTCTCGAGGATCTCGACGATGCGCCAACGCTTGGTCGCCGACAGCGGACGCGTCTCCATGAGGAGGACACGGTCGCCGACGCCGGCAGCGTTCTGCTCGTCGTGCGCCTTGAGCTTGTTCGTACGGCGGATGACCTTGCCGTACAGCGCGTGCTTCACGCGGTCCTCGACAGCGACGACGACGGTCTTGTCCATCTTGTCGCTGACGACCAGGCCCTCACGGGTCTTGCGGAAACCGCGGTCGGTCTTGGTCTCAGTCACGTTGCTCTCGCTCATCAGGCGCTCTCCACCGTCTCGATGCCCAGCTCGCGCTCACGCATCAGGGTGTAGATCCGCGCGATGTCCTTGCGGACGGCCTTGAGCCGCCCGTGGTTCTCGAGCTGACCGGTCGCCGCCTGGAAGCGGAGGTTGAACAGCTCTTCCTTGGCTTCGCGAAGCTTCGCGAGAAGCTCCTCGTCGCCCAGTTCGCGCAGCTCGGACGCCTTGGTACCGGCCGACATCACGACTCACCTGCCTCGCGCCGAACAATCCGGCACTTCATCGGAAGCTTGTGAGCAGCGCGGGTAAGCGCCTCACGCGCAGTCTTCTCATTCGGGTAGGACAGCTCGAACATCACCCGTCCGGGCTTGACGTTCGCGACCCACCACTCGGGGGAACCCTTACCGGAACCCATGCGGGTCTCGGCGGGCTTCTTCGTCAGCGGACGGTCCGGGTAGATGTTGATCCAGACCTTGCCGCCACGCTTGATGTGGCGGGTCATCGCGATACGAGCCGCCTCGATCTGGCGGTTGGTCACGTACGCCGGAGTGAGGGCCTGAATCCCGTACTCGCCGAACGCAACCTGCGTACCACCCTTGCTCATACCGCTGCGCTTGGGGTGGTGCTGCTTGCGGTGCTTGACCCTACGAGGGATCAGCATGTCGGTCAGGCCTCCGTTCCGGTGCTCTCAGCCGGAGCGGCAGCTGCGGCGGGAGCGTCGGCCTTGGGGGCCTCGGCAGCCGGCGCGGACTGCTGCTGCGGCTTGCGGCCGCGGCCGCCACGCTCGCCACCACGGCCACCACGGGCCGGGCGGTCGTTGCCGCCACCACGGGCCGGGCGGTTACCCGCACGGGCCGCGGCGTTCTCGGCGCGGACCTCGGCGATGTTCTTGACGTCGCCCTTGTAGATCCAGACCTTCACGCCGATACGGCCGAAGGTCGTCTTGGCCTCGAAGAAGCCGTAGTCGACGTTCGCACGGAGGGTGTGCAGGGGCACGCGGCCCTCGCGGTAGAACTCCGAGCGGGACATCTCGGCGCCGCCGAGACGGCCACCACACTGGATCTTGATGCCCTTGGCGCCGGCCTTCATCGTCGACTGCATGCTCTTGCGCATGGCGCGACGGAAGGAGACGCGGGAGGACAGCTGCTCCGCAACGGCCTGCGCGACCAGCTGAGCGTCGACCTCGGGGTTCTTGACCTCGAGGATGTTCAGCTGAACCTGCTTGCCCGTGAGCTTCTCGAGGTCACCGCGGATGCGGTCGGCCTCGGCGCCACGGCGGCCGATGACGATGCCGGGACGCGCGGTGTGGATGTCCACCCGCACGCGGTCACGGGTGCGCTCGATCTCAACCTTCGAGATGCCGGCGCGCTCCATGCCGGACGTCATCATCCGACGGATGGCGACGTCTTCCTTGACGTAGTCCTTGTACAGCTTGTCGGCGTACCAACGCGACTTGAAGTCGGTGGTAATGCCGAGCCGGAACCCGTGCGGGTTTACCTTCTGGCCCATTACCGGGTTCCTTCCTTGCTGCTGACGACCACGGTGATGTGGCTGGTCCGCTTACGGATCCGGTAGGCACGGCCCTGAGCACGCGGACGGAACCGCTTCAGGGTCGGGCCCTCATCCACGTACGCCTCGCTGATGACCAGCGAAGAGGCGTCACTGTGGTCGTAGTTGTGCGCGGCATTGGCAATGGCGCTGTCCAGCACCTTGCCAACCGGCACGCTCGCGGCCTGCGGGGCGAAACGCAGGACCGCCTGAGCCTCCGTGGCATCCATGCCACGGATGAGGTCCACCACTCGGCGGGCCTTCATGGGCGTGACGCGGATGTACCGCGCCTGGGCCCTGGCTTCCATGGTTGTCCCTTCGGTGTAAGTCATAGTCGTTCCACCCCGCGCTAGCGGCGCTTCGACTTCCGGTCGTCCTTGACGTGGCCGCGGAAGGTGCGAGTCGGCGAGAACTCGCCGAGCTTGTGGCCGACCATCGCCTCGGTGACGAACACCGGGATGTGGGTCTTGCCGTTGTGCACCGCGATCGTGTGGCCCAGCATGGCCGGGACGATCATCGAGCGACGGGACCAGGTCTTGATGACGTTCTTGGAACCTGCTTCGTTCTGAGCGTCCACCTTCTTTACGAGGTGGCCGTCAACGAAGGGTCCCTTCTTGAGACTGCGCGGCATCTAAACCCGCTCCTAGCGCTTCTTGTTCGTCTTGCGGCGGCGGACGATGTACTTGTTGCTCGCCTTCTTCGGCGAACGAGTACGACCCTCCTTCTGACCCCACGGCGAGACCGGGTGGCGACCACCGGAAGTCTTGCCTTCACCACCACCGTGCGGGTGGTCGACCGGGTTCATCGCCACACCGCGAACGGTCGGGCGAACGCCCAGCCAGCGCTTGCGGCCGGCCTTGCCCCAGTTGATGTTCGACTGCTCGGCGTTGCCGACCTCACCGATGGTGGCGCGGCAGCGGACGTCGACCAGACGAATTTCACCGGACGGCATACGAAGGTGGGCCATGGAGCCCTCCTTCGCCAGCAGCTGCACGGAGGCACCCGCGGAGCGGGCGAACTTCGCGCCGCCGCCGGGCCGCAGCTCGATGGCGTGGATGGTCGTACCGACCGGGATGTTGCGGAGGGCCAGGTTGTTGCCCGGCTTGATGTCCGCGCCCGGTCCGTTCTCGACCCGGTCACCCTGCGACAGGTTGCGGGGGGCCAGGATGTAGCGCTTCTCGCCGTCCGCGTAGTGCAGGAGCGCGATGCGCGCGGTGCGGTTCGGGTCGTACTCGATGTGCGCGACCTTCGCCGGCACGCCGTCCTTGTCGTGACGACGGAAGTCGATCACTCGGTAGGCGCGCTTGTGTCCGCCACCCTGGTGGCGAACGGTCACACGACCGGCGTTGTTACGGCCGCCCTTGCTGTGCAGCGGGCGGACCAGCGACTTCTCCGGCGTGGACCGCGTTACCTCGACGAAGTCGGCGACGCTGGAGCCACGACGGCCCGGCGTAGTCGGCTTGTACTTGCGGATTCCCATTTCTCAGTCCTCGTCCGATATTCGGACCAGGGCGCTCCGTTAGGAGGCCTGGCCGAAGATGTCGATACGGTCGCCCTCAGCGAGGGTCACGATCGCGCGCTTGGTGTCAGCGCGCTTACCGAAGCCCGTGCGGGTGCGCTTGCGCTTGCCCTGGCGGTTGATCGTGTTGACCCCAGTGACCTTGACCGAGAAGACCGCCTCGACGGCCTGCTTGATCTGGGTCTTGTTGGCGCCGGGCGCAACGATGAAGGTGTACTTGCCCTCGTCGAGGAGCGCGTAGCTCTTCTCGGAGACGACCGGCTTGACGAGGACGTCACGGGGGTCCGTGAAGCTCTTGCTCAGCGGCGTCTCGACGGTGTTCTTGCCCTCGGTGGCGTGGCGCTTCGCCTTGGCGATGCGCGCTGCCTTGGCGGCCTTGGCCGCCTTGGGGGCGATGCTCGGGTGACGCGTAGCCATCAGGCTTCGCTCCCTTCGGTCTCAACGGCCTGGGGGCCAGACACGAAGGACTCGAAGGCGGCCTTGGTGAAGACCACGTCGTCCGAGACGAGCACGTCGTACGTGTTCAGCTGGCCCGGCTCCAGGATGTGCACCTGGGGCAGGTTGCGGGCGGAGAGCAGCGAAGTCTCGTCCGCGCGGTCGATGACCAGGAGCACGTTCTTGCGCTCGCTGACCTTGCCGAGCAGCGTCTTCGCGGCCTTCGTGGAGATGTCGCCCTCGACCACGTTGGTGACAACGTGGATACGAGCGTTGCGGGCCCGGTCGGTGAGGGCGTGGCGCAGGGCCGCGGCCTTCATCTTCTTCGGGGTCCGCTGCGAGTAGTCACGCGGCTGCGGGCCGTGGACGACGCCACCGCCTGCGAACTGCGGCGCACGGGTCGAACCCTGGCGCGCGCGGCCGGTGCCCTTCTGGCGGTACGGCTTCTTACCACCACCGCGGACTTCACCGCGGCGCTTGGTCTTGTGCGTGCCCTGACGGGCAGCGGCCAGCTGTGCGACAACGACCTGGTGGATCAGCGGGATGCTGATCTTCTCGACGTCGAAGATCTCCGAGGGGAGCTCGACGGTCCCGGCCTTGTCGCCTGCCGGCGAAAGGATGTCAATGGTGCTCATCGGTTCCTCAAGCCCCCTTGGCCGCGGTACGGACCAGGACGAGGCCGCCGTTCGGACCGGGAACTGCGCCCTTGATGAGGAGCAGGCCCTTCTCCGCGTCAACGGCGTGAACGGTCAGGTTCTGGGTGGTGACCCGCTCGTTGCCCATACGGCCCGCCATGCGGAGGCCCTTGAACACACGGCCCGGGGTGGCGCAGCCACCGATGGAACCGGGAGAGCGGTGCTTGCGCTGGGTGCCGTGACCGGCGCCGAGTCCCTTGAAGTTGTGACGCTTCATGACACCGGCGAAGCCCTTGCCCTTGCTCTTGCCCGTGACGTCAACCTTGACGCCGGACTCGAACACCTCGGCAGTCACCTCCTGGCCCAGCGTGTACTCGCTGGCGTCAGGGGTGCGGATCTCCACCAGGTGGCGGCGGGGAGTCACGTCGGCCTTGGCGAAGTGACCCTTGAGGGGCTTGTTCACCTTGCGAGGGTCGATCTCGCCGAAGGCGATCTGGACCGACTCGTAGCCGTCGGAGTCATTCGTACGGACCTGGGTAACGACGCAGGGCCCGGCCTTGACGACGGTGACCGGGACGACACGGTTGTTCTCGTCCCAGACCTGGGTCATGCCGAGCTTCTCGCCCAGGACGCCCTTGATCTGCTTAGTCATCTGTCCGCGCCTCTCAGAGCTTGATCTCGATGTCGACGCCGGCCGGAAGGTCCAGGCGCATCAACGAGTCAACGGTCTTGGGCGTCGGGTCGAGGATGTCGATCAGGCGCTTGTGCGTGCGCATCTCGAAGTGCTCGCGCGAGTCCTTGTACTTGTGCGGCGACTTGATGACGCAGTACACGTTCTTCTCAGTGGGCAGCGGCACCGGGCCCGCGACCGACGCACCAGTGCGAGTCACCGTCTCGACGATCTTCTTCGCCGAGGAGTCGATGACCTCGTGGTCGTAGGCCTTGAGCCGGATGCGGATCTTCTGTCCCGCCATGGCTACTTGGTAGTCCTTTGTCTCGAACGCTCTGGCTCCCGGGAGGCCCTTTTTTCTACTTCCTCCGACCCACGCGGTCGGGCGTGTCGCAGTCCCGCTCACGGAGATTTCCCGAAGGATTCCCTGCTAGGGGCTGCGGCCCAGATGACCGCGAGTCCGGGGGAAGAAACCCACCGGGCGCCTGGCTGGGCATCCGCACTGCACTTCCCAGAAGATTCCCGTACGTCCGCTCCAGCGCTGCCTTACGGCAGATGGGGCGACGAGTACTGTGGGACTCGCTTCCGGTCCTCCCGGCGGGAGGCGCGCAGCATCGGCACTCAACCGAGCAACCTGAACAGTGTGCCACAGGTGGGATGCCGAAGGCCAATCGGGCCGAACTGTCAAGCTGCCACGGCGGTCCTTCACGTACGCAAAGAGCCCCGCACACCCAGAAGGCGTGCGGGGCTCTTCGCTGCGCTCAGTTCAGAGCGACCGGGTTACCCCGATCTCCAAGCAAGCGGAGCTTACTTGTTGATCTTGGTGACCTGGCCGGCGCCGACGGTCCGGCCACCCTCACGGATGGCGAACTTCAGGCCCTCTTCCATCGCGACGGGCTGGATGAGCTCAACGGTCATCTCAGTGTTGTCGCCCGGCATGACCATCTCGGTGCCCTCGGGGAGGGTCACGACGCCGGTCACGTCGGTGGTGCGGAAGTAGAACTGCGGGCGGTAGTTGTTGAAGAACGGGGTGTGACGGCCACCCTCGTCCTTCGACAGGATGTAGGCCTGGGCCTCGAACTCGGTGTGCGGCGTGACCGAACCGGGCTTGATGATGACCTGGCCGCGCTCGACGTCCTCGCGCTTGATGCCACGGAGGAGCAGACCGACGTTCTCACCGGCCTGGCCCTCGTCGAGCAGCTTGCGGAACATCTCGATGCCGGTGACCGTGGTGGTGGTCTTCTCGGTCTTGATGCCGATGATGTCGACGGTCTCGTTGACCTTGAGGACACCACGCTCGATACGACCGGTGACGACGGTGCCACGACCGGTGATCGTGAAGACGTCCTCGATCGGCATCAGGAACGGCTTGTCGACGTCACGCTCGGGCTCCGGGATGGACTCGTCGACAGCCTTCATCAGGTTGAGGACGGACTCACCCCACTCCTTGTCGCCCTCGAGCGCCTTGAGCGCCGAGACCTTGACGACCGGCAGGTCGTCGCCCGGGAACTCGTACTCGGAGAGGAGCTCACGGACCTCGAGCTCGACGAGCTCCAGGATCTCCTCGTCGTCCACCATGTCGGCCTTGTTCAGGGCGACGACGATGTACGGAACGCCGACCTGGCGGGCCAGGAGCACGTGCTCCTTGGTCTGCGGCATCGGGCCGTCGGTGGCGGCAACCACGAGGATCGCGCCGTCCATCTGCGCGGCACCCGTGATCATGTTCTTGATGTAGTCCGCGTGACCGGGGCAGTCGACGTGGGCGTAGTGACGCGTCTCGGTCTGGTACTCGACGTGCGCGATGGAGATGGTGATACCGCGCTGGCGCTCTTCCGGCGCCTTGTCGATCATGTCGAAGGCCGAGGCCTCGTTCAGGTCCGGGTACGCGTCGTGCAGCACCTTGGTAATGGCGGCCGTGAGGGTCGTCTTACCGTGGTCAATGTGACCGATGGTGCCGATGTTGACGTGCGGCTTAGTCCGCTCGAACTTTGCCTTCGCCACTGAATCCTCCTGCGGAGTGGTTCTGTACGCCTTGCTTCATCGGCGCCAGGTGATCTTTGCTGGGATACCCGGGGCCCGGGGCACCCGGCCCGAAGAGGGTCGGAATGCCCCGGAGACTCCGGAGTCAAGCCTAAAGCGTCAACTCGGGTGAGTTACTCGCCCTTGGCCTTCGCGATGATCTCCTCGGCGACGTTCCGCGGAACCTCGGCGTAGGAGTCGAACTGCATTGAGTAGCTTGCGCGACCCGACGTCTTGCTGCGGAGGTCTCCGACGTAGCCGAACATCTCCGAGAGGGGCACGAGGCCCTTCACGACGCGAGCGCCGCTGCGCTCCTCCATGGCCTGGATCTGGCCACGACGGGAGTTGATGTCACCGATGACATCGCCCATGTAGTCCTCGGGCGTGGTGACCTCGACGGCCATCATCGGCTCGAGCAGCACGGGCTTTGCCTGGCGCGCGGCCTCCTTGAAGGCCTGCGAACCGGCGATCTTGAACGCCAGCTCGGAGGAGTCGACCTCGTGGTAGGCGCCGTCGAGAAGCGTGATGCGAACACCAGTCATCTCGTAGCCGGCCAGGATGCCGAACTGCATGGCCTCCTGCGCACCGGCGTCCACCGAGGGGATGTACTCCCGCGGGATACGGCCACCGGTGACCTTGTTCACGAACTCGTACGACGCCTCGCCGCCCTCGATGGGCTCGATCGCGATCTGCACCTTGGCGAACTGACCGGTACCACCGGTCTGCTTCTTGTGGGTGTAGTCCACGCGCTCGACGGCCCGACGGATCGTCTCGCGGTACGCGACCTGGGGCTTGCCGACGTTCGCCTCGACGCGGAACTCGCGCTTCATGCGGTCGACGAGCACCTCGAGGTGAAGCTCGCCCATACCACCGATGATGGTCTGGCCGGTCTCCTCGTCCGAGTGCACCTGGAAGGAGGGGTCCTCCTCCGAGAGGCGCTGGATGGCGACACCCAGCTTCTCCTGGTCACCCTTGGACTTCGGCTCGATGGCGACCTGGATGACCGGCGCCGGGAAGTCCATGGACTCCAGGATCACCGGCTGCTTGTCGTCACAGAGCGTCTCGCCCGTGGTGGTCTGCTTCAGACCCATGACGGCGACGATGTCACCGGCGCCCACCGACTCGATCTCCTCACGCTTGTTCGCGTGCATGCGGTAGATCTTGCCGATGCGCTCCTTCTTGCCCTTGACGGAGTTCAGCACCGCGGTGCCGGAGTCAAGGCGACCGGAGTAGATCCGGACGAAGGTGAGCTTGCCGAGGTGCGGGTCGCTCGCGATCTTGAACGCGAGGGCCGACAGCGGCTCGTCGTCGGACGGCTTGCGCTTGACGACCGTCTCCGGGTCCTTGACGTCGTGGCCTTCGATGGCCTCGACGTCCAGGGGAGAGGGCAGGTAGCGCACGACGGCGTCGAGCAGGGGCTGGACGCCCTTGTTCTTGAACGCGGTGCCGCAGAAGACGGGGGTCACCGTGGTGTCCCCGCCCTTGCCGGAGGCGATGGTGATGCGGCGGATGGCCTCGTACAGCTGCTCCTCGCTGGGCTCCTGGCCCTCGAGGTACAGCTCCATCATCTGCTCGTCGTTCTCCGCGACGGCCTCGAGGAGCTTGCCGCGGTACTCCTCGGCAGCCTCGGTGTGCGTGTCGGGGATGTCGACGATGTCGTAGGCCTCGCCCATCTTGGTCTCTGCGGACCAGACGAACGCCTTCATGGTGACGAGGTCGACGACGCCCTTGAAGTCAGCCTCTGCGCCGATGGGCAGCTGCATGACGATCGGGGTCGCACCGAGGCGCTCGACGATCATGTCGACGCAGCGGTGGAACTCGGCACCCGTACGGTCGAGCTTGTTGACGAAGCAGATGCGGGGGACGCCGTAGCGGTCCGCCTGACGCCACACGGTCTCGGACTGGGGCTCAACACCGGCGACGCCGTCGAACACCGTCACGGCACCGTCGAGTACACGGAGCGAACGCTCTACCTCGACGGTGAAGTCGACGTGACCCGGGGTGTCGATGATGTTGATGGTGTGGTCGACGTCGTTCATCGGCCAGTGACAGGTGGTGGCAGCAGAGGTGATCGTGATGCCACGCTCCTGCTCCTGCTCCATCCAGTCCATGGTCGCGGCGCCGTCGTGGACCTCACCGATCTTGTACGACACACCCGTGTAGAACAGGATCCGCTCGGTGGTCGTCGTCTTGCCCGCGTCGATGTGGGCCATGATGCCGATGTTGCGCACCTTGGCCAGGTCAAGTGAAGTGGTAGCCATATCGGCTCAGTCTTCTCTCGGTCTCGATGGGGGTAGCGACTACCAGCGGTAGTGCGCGAAGGCCTTGTTGGACTCGGCCATCTTGTGGGTGTCCTCGCGCTTCTTCACAGCGGCACCAAGGCCGTTGGAGGCGTCGAGGAGCTCGTTGAGCAGACGCTCGGTCATGGTCTTCTCGCGACGGGCGCGGGAGTAACCGACCAGCCAGCGCAGGGCGAGCGTGTTCGCACGGCCCGGCTTGACCTCGATCGGGACCTGGTAGGTCGCGCCACCGACACGGCGGGACTTGACCTCGAGGGTCGGCTTGATGTTTTCCAGCGCGCGCTTGAGCGTGATGACCGGGTCGTTGCCGGTCTTCTCGCGCAGGCCCTCCATGGCGCCGTACACGATGCGCTCGGCGGTGGAGCGCTTGCCGTTCAGCAGCACCTTGTTGATGAGGGAGGTCACCAGAGGAGAACCGTAGACCGGGTCGATGATGACCGGGCGCTTCGGGGCGGGGCCCTTACGAGGCATTCTTACTTCTCCTTCTTGGCGCCGTAGCGGCTGCGGGCCTGCTTGCGGTTCTTGACGCCCTGGGTGTCAAGGGAGCCGCGGATGATCTTGTAACGAACACCCGGCAGGTCCTTCACACGGCCACCACGCACGAGCACGATGGAGTGCTCCTGCAGGTTGTGTCCCTCACCCGGAATGTAGGCCGTGACCTCGATCCCGGAGGTCAGACGCACACGCGCGACCTTACGGAGTGCCGAGTTCGGCTTCTTCGGGGTGGTCGTGAACACACGCGTGCAGACGCCGCGGCGCTGGGGCGATCCCTCGAGCGCGGGCGTCTTGTTCTTCTCGACCTTGTCCTGCCGGCCCTTCCGGACCAGCTGCTGGATCGTAGGCACTACTTCTCCGGTTTCTGTGTGCCGAATAGTAAAGCTAACCTGAAACGTCGCCGACCCACGCGGTCGGGTGTGTCGAATGCTGCAGACTCCCGCCGCAAGACGGAAAGGAGCGCAGATTACGGTGGCCGTTCTCGGACTCGCGCAGCGGCTGAAGACACGCGCACGAGCCCAGGCACACCCCAGGCACAAGGTCTGAGCGTACCTACCTCATCGGGTTCGGTCAAAACAAATGCAGGCCACCCCGACACGCCGGGCATCTGAACGCATCGTGGACGCCTCCCGGAAAGGCTTGACAGCGACCCTGACGGCCACTAAGCGACCTGGGACCACAAGCCCCGGACCAGCGATTTTCACCCCCGGGAGCGCCCGCTCAGGCCCGTCGCGCACCCATCTCCGGGGTCGCGCCGCACGCCGTCAGAACCGTGTCGTACGTCATACCGCCGGGCAACGCCGAAGGGCGGCCACCCCACAGGGTGACCGCCCTTCAACAAACCCGGGTCCTACTGGTTGTAAGGCCCGTAGTCGTAGTCCTCCAGCGGAACAGCCTGGCCCGACCCCGTCCCGAAGGGCGAGTAGTCGATGTCGTCGTACCCGACGGCCGAGTACATCGCGGCCTTGGCCTCCTCGGTCGGCTCCACCCGGATGTTGCGGTAGCGGGAGAGACCCGTACCGGCCGGGATGAGCTTACCGATGATGACGTTCTCCTTGAGGCCGATGAGCGAGTCGGACTTGGCGTTGATCGCCGCATCCGTGAGGACTCGCGTCGTCTCCTGGAAGGACGCCGCCGACAGCCAGGACTCCGTTGCCAGCGAGGCCTTGGTGATACCCATCAGCTGCGGACGGCCGGAGGCCGGGTGGCCGCCTTCCGTGACCACACGACGGTTCTCGGTCTCGAACTTCGAGCGCTCGACGAGCTCGCCCGGCAGCAGCTCCGCGTCGCCGGACTCGATGATCGTCACGCGGCGCAGCATCTGCCGGATGATGATCTCGATGTGCTTGTCGTGGATCGACACGCCCTGGCTGTTGTAGACCTTCTGGACTTCGCCGACCAGGTGGACCTGGACCGCGCGCTGACCGAGGATCCGCAGCACGTCGTGCGGGTTGGTGGCACCGAAGGTGAGCTTCTGGCCCACCTCGACGTGGTCACCCTCACGCACGAGGACCTTGGCACGCTTCGAGATCGGGAAGGGAGTCTCGTCGCTGCCGTCGTCCGGCGTGACGACGATCTTCTTGGTCTTCTCGGTCTCCTCGATACGGACGCGGCCTGCCGCCTCCGAGATCGGGGCGACACCCTTGGGCGTACGAGCCTCGAAGAGCTCGACGACACGGGGCAGACCCTGGGTGATGTCGTCACCGGCCACACCACCGGTGTGGAAGGTACGCATCGTCAGCTGCGTGCCGGGCTCACCGATGGACTGGGCGGCGATGATGCCGACCGCCTCACCGATGTCGACCAGCTTGCCGGTGGCGAGCGAACGGCCGTAGCAGAAGGCACAGGTGCCGACCGCGGACTCACAGGTCAGGACCGAACGGGTCTTGACCTCCTCGACGCCGTTGGCGACCAGGGCGTCGATCAGGACGTCACCGAGGTCGACGTTCGCCGGCGCGATGACCTTGCCGTCGATGACGACGTCCTCGGCCAGCATGCGGGCGTACACCGAGGTCTCGACGTTCTCCGTCTTGCGGAGCACACCGTCCTCGCCCTTGACCGCGATCTTCAGCTTCAGACCGCGCTCGGTGCCACAGTCCTCCTCGCGAATGATGACGTCCTGCGAGACGTCGACCAGACGACGGGTGAGGTAACCGGAGTCAGCGGTACGCAGAGCCGTGTCCGCAAGACCCTTACGAGCACCGTGCGTCGAGATGAAGTACTCCAGGACGGAGAGACCCTCGCGGAACGACGCCTTGATCGGGCGCGGGATCGTCTCGTTCTTGGCGTTCGACACCAGACCACGCATACCGGCGATCTGACGCATCTGCATCATGTTTCCTCGGGCACCCGAGTCAACCATCATGAAGATGGGGTTGGTCTTGGGGAAGTTCGCGTTCATCGCCTCGGCAACCTCGTTGGTCGCCTTGGTCCAGATCGCGATGAGCTCCTGCGTGCGCTCGTCCTTGGTGATCAGACCGCGCTCGTACTGCTTCTGGACCTTCTCGTCCTGGGCCTCGTAGCCCGCGACGATCTCCTTCTTGGCCTCGGGGACCACGACGTCGGAGATGGCCACGGTGACGCCGGAACGGGTCGCCCAGAAGAAGCCCGCCGCCTTCAGGTTGTCGAGCGTCGCCGCCACGATGACCTTGGGGTAGCGCTCGGCGAGGTCGTTGACGATCTCGGAGAGCTGCTTCTTGCCGACCGAGTAGTCGACGAAGGGGTAGTCCTCGGGCAGCAGCTCGTTGAAGAGCGCGCGGCCCAGGGTCGTACGCAGACGGAAGCTGTCGCCCTGCTGGTACTCGGGCTCGCCCTCTTCGACGGCCGGCGGGGTCCAGCCGCGCGGCGGGATGGTGCCCACCGGGAAGCGGATGTCGACCTTCGCCTGGAGCGAGAGCTCCTTGGCGTCGAACGCCATGGTCGCCTCGGCGGAGGAGCCGAAGGAACGGCCCTCACCGATGACCTTGCGCTCTTCCTCGTCCGTGGTGAGGAAGAAGAGACCGAGAACCATGTCCTGGGTCGGCATGGTGACGGGACGACCGTCGGCCGGCTTCAGGATGTTGTTCGAGGACAGCATCAGGAT
Source organism: Streptomyces sp. NPDC059900 (assembly GCF_050270335.1). Taxonomy (NCBI): domain Bacteria; kingdom Bacillati; phylum Actinomycetota; class Actinomycetes; order Kitasatosporales; family Streptomycetaceae; genus Streptomyces; species Streptomyces sp. NPDC059900. Next base: position 24,402 of record NZ_JBNNJZ010000013.1, on the reverse strand, counting down.
GCGGGCCTCGGCCTGCGCCTCTGCCGACAGCGGCAGGTGCACGGCCATCTGGTCACCGTCGAAGTCCGCGTTGAACGCGGTGCAGACGAGCGGGTGGATCTGAATGGCCTTGCCCTCGACCAGCTGCGGCTCGAAGGCCTGGATGCCGAGGCGGTGCAGCGTGGGCGCACGGTTCAGGAGAACCGGGTGCTCCGCGATGACCTCTTCCAGGACGTCGTACACGACCGTGCGGCCGCGCTCGACCATGCGCTTCGCCGACTTGATGTTCTGCGCGTGGTTCAGGTCGACCAGGCGCTTCATCACGAACGGCTTGAAGAGCTCCAGTGCCATGGCCTTGGGAAGACCACACTGGTGCAGCTTCAGCTGCGGGCCGACGACGATCACGGAACGCGCGGAGTAGTCCACACGCTTACCGAGAAGGTTCTGACGGAAACGACCCTGCTTGCCCTTGAGCATGTCGCTCAGGGACTTCAGCGGGCGGTTACCGGGACCGGTGACCGGGCGACCACGACGACCGTTGTCGAAGAGGGCGTCCACGGCCTCCTGGAGCATGCGCTTCTCGTTGTTCACGATGATCTCGGGAGCACCGAGGTCGAGAAGCCGCTTCAGGCGGTTGTTGCGGTTGATCACGCGGCGGTACAGGTCGTTCAGGTCGGAGGTCGCGAAGCGGCCACCGTCCAGCTGCACCATCGGACGCAGGTCCGGCGGGATGACCGGCACGCAGTCCAGCACCATGCCCTTGGGGCTGTTGCTGGTCTGCAGGAACGCGGAGACGACCTTGAGGCGCTTGAGCGCACGGGTCTTCTTCTGGCCCTTGCCGGTACGGATGATCTCGCGGAGGCGCTCGGCCTCCTCGTCGAGGTCGAACGACTCAAGGCGCTTCTGCAGGGCAGCGGCACCCATCGAACCGTCGAAGTACGTGCCGAAGCGGTCACGCAGCTCGCGGTAGAGCAGCTCGTCACCCTCCAGGTCCTGGACCTTGAGGTTCTTGAAGCGGTTCCAGACCTCGTCGAGACGGTCGATCTCGCGCTGCGCACGGTCGCGCAGCTGCTTCATCTCCCGCTCGGCACCTTCGCGCACCTTGCGGCGCACGTCGGCCTTGGCACCCTCGGCCTCGAGCTCGGCCAGGTCGGTCTCGAGCTTCTTGGCGCGGGCCTCCAGGTCGGAGTCGCGACGGTTCTCGACCTGCTGACGCTCCACGGAGACGTGCGCCTCCAGGGAGGGCAGGTCGCGCGTACGGCGCTCCTCGTCCACGAACGTGATCATGTACGCCGCGAAGTAGATGACCTTCTCGAGGTCCTTCGGGGCGAGATCAAGCAGGTAGCCGAGGCGCGACGGGACGCCCTTGAAGTACCAGATGTGCGTGACAGGGGCGGCCAGCTCAATGTGGCCCATCCGCTCACGACGCACCTTGGCGCGAGTGACCTCGACGCCGCAGCGCTCGCAGATGATGCCCTTGAAGCGGACACGCTTGTACTTACCGCAGTAGCACTCCCAGTCCCTGGTCGGACCGAAGATCTTCTCGCAGAAGAGTCCGTCCTTTTCGGGCTTGAGCGTGCGGTAGTTGATGGTCTCCGGCTTCTTGACCTCGCCGTGCGACCACTGTCGGATGTCGTCCGCGGTGGCAAGGCCGATCCGCAGCTCGTCGAAGAAGTTGACGTCGAGCACTTGTCGTCAATCCCTCTTTCGGGGTCGTGTCTCAATCATGGTCTGAACGGGTCCGGGGAGAGCCGGCCGGATACGAGATCCGGCCGGCCAACCCGTCAGACCTCTTCGACGCTGCTCGGCTCGCGCCGGGACAGGTCGATACCGAGCTCCTCCGCCGCGCGGAAGACGTCCTCGTCGGTGTCGCGCATCTCGATGGACATGCCGTCCGAGGACAGCACCTCCACGTTGAGGCAGAGCGACTGCATTTCCTTGATGAGCACCTTGAAGGACTCGGGAATGCCCGGCTCGGGGATGTTCTCGCCCTTGACGATGGCCTCGTAGACCTTCACGCGGCCGGTCACGTCGTCGGACTTGATCGTCAGCAGCTCCTGGAGGGCGTAAGCGGCGCCGTATGCCTCCAGCGCCCACACCTCCATCTCACCGAAGCGCTGACCACCGAACTGAGCCTTACCACCCAGCGGCTGCTGGGTGATCATGGAGTACGGACCGGTCGAGCGAGCGTGCAGCTTGTCGTCGACCAGGTGGTGCAGCTTGAGGATGTACATGTACCCGATCGAGATCGGGTCCGGGAACGGCTCGCCCGAGCGACCGTCGAACAGCCGCGCCTTGCCGGACGGCAGGACCATGCGGTCGCCGTCGCGGTTCGGGACGGTGTGCTCGAGGAGACCGGCCAGCTCGTCCTCACGGGCACCGTCGAAGACCGGAGTCGCGACGTTCGTCCGCGGGGCCACCTGGTCGGCGCCGATGCGCTGCAGGCTCTGCGCCCACTCCTCGCTGAGACCGGAGACGTCCCAGCCCTGGCTGGCGAGCCAGCCGAGGTGGATCTCCAGGACCTGGCCCGGGTTCATTCGGGACGGGACACCCAGCGGGTTGAGGATGATGTCGACCGGAGTTCCGTCCTCGAGGAACGGCATGTCCTCGATGGGCAGGATCTTCGAGATGACGCCCTTGTTGCCGTGACGGCCGGCGAGCTTGTCACCGTCCGTGATCTTGCGCTTCTGCGCCACGTAGACACGAACCAGCTGGTTCACGCCCGGCGGCAGCTCGTCGCCCTCTTCACGGTCGAAGACGCGTACGCCGATGACCTTGCCGATCTCGCCGTGCGGCACCTTCAGCGAGGTGTCGCGCACCTCGCGCGCCTTCTCACCGAAGATCGCGCGGAGCAGGCGCTCTTCCGGCGTCAGCTCGGTCTCACCCTTGGGCGTGACCTTGCCGACGAGGATGTCGCCGGCGACGACCTCGGCACCGATACGGATGATGCCGCGCTCGTCGAGGTCGGCGAGGACCTCTTCGGAGACGTTCGGGATGTCCCGGGTGATCTCCTCCGGGCCGAGCTTGGTGTCACGGGCGTCGACCTCGTGCTCCTCGATGTGGATCGAGGAGAGGACGTCGTCCTGCACGAGGCGCTGCGACAGGATGATCGCGTCCTCGTAGTTGTGACCCTCCCACGGCATGAACGCCACGAGCAGGTTCTTGCCGAGGGCCATCTCGCCCTCTTCGGTCGCGGGACCGTCGGCCAGGACCTGGCCCTCGATCACGCGGGCGCCCTCGTCGACGACAACCTTCTGGTTGACGGAGGTGCCCTGGTTCGACCGGGAGAACTTGGCGATGCGGTACGTGGTGTACGTGCCGTCGTCGTTCGTGACCGTGACGTAGTCCGCGGAGACCTCCTGGACCACACCCGCCTTCTCGGCCTTGATCACGTCACCGGCGTCGACCGCACAGCGGTACTCCATGCCGGTGCCGACGAGGGGAGCCTCGGCGGTGATCAGCGGCACGGCCTGACGCATCATGTTCGCGCCCATGAGGGCACGGTTGGCGTCGTCGTGCTCGAGGAAGGGGATCATCGCGGTCGCGACCGACACCATCTGGCGCGGCGAGACGTCCATGTAGTCGACGTCGTCACCGGGGATGTAGTCGATCTCGCCGCCACGACGGCGGACCAGGACGCGCGACTCGGTGAAGCGCATGTCCTCGCCGAGCACGGCGTTGGCCTGGGCGATCACGAAGCGGTCTTCTTCGTCGGCCGTGAGGTAGTCGACGTCGTCGGTGACGACGCCCTCGACGACCTTGCGGTACGGCGTCTCGACGAAGCCGAACGCGTTCACGCGGCCGTAGGAGGCCAGCGAACCGATCAGACCAATGTTGGGACCTTCAGGCGTCTCAATGGGGCACATACGGCCGTAGTGAGACGGGTGCACGTCACGGACCTCGAAGCCGGCCCGCTCACGGGAGAGACCACCCGGGCCAAGCGCCGACAGACGGCGCTTGTGGGTGAGACCCGACAGCGGGTTGTTCTGGTCCATGAACTGCGACAGCTGCGAGGTGCCGAAGAATTCCTTGATCGACGCCACGACCGGGCGGATGTTGATCAGGGTCTGCGGCGTGATCGCCTCGACGTCCTGGGTCGTCATGCGCTCGCGGACGACGCGCTCCATACGAGCCAGACCCGTGCGGACCTGGTTCTGGATGAGCTCGCCGACGTTACGCAGACGACGGTTGCCGAAGTGGTCGATGTCGTCGGTCTCGACGACGATCGACGTGCCGCTGTCGCCAACGGTCTCGACCTCACCGGCGTGCAGCTTCACCAGGTACTTGATCGAGGCGATGATGTCCTCGACCGTGAGGATGCCCGCGTCGAGCGGAGCGTCCGCACCCAGCTTCTTGTTGACCTTGTAGCGGCCGACCTTCGCGAGGTCGTAGCGCTTCGGGTTGAAGTAGAGGTTCTCAAGCAGGGTCTGAGCGGCCTCACGGGTCGGCGGCTCGCCCGGACGGAGCTTGCGGTAGATGTCGAGCAGCGCGTCGTCCTGGCCCTGGGTGTGGTCCTTCTCCAGGGTGGCGCGCATGGACTCGTACTCGCCGAACTCCTCGAGGATCTGCTCGGTCGTCCAACCGAGAGCCTTGAGCAGAACGGTGACCGACTGCTTGCGCTTGCGGTCGATGCGGACACCGACCATGTCGCGCTTGTCGATCTCCATCTCCAGCCAGGCACCCCGGGACGGGATGATCTTGGCGGAGAAGATGTCCTTGTCGGACGTCTTGTCGATGGAGGAATCGAAGTAAACACCCGGCGAACGGACCAGCTGCGACACGACGACACGCTCGGTGCCGTTGATGACGAAGGTGCCCTTGTTCGTCATGAGCGGGAAGTCGCCCATGAAGACCGTCTGGGACTTGATCTCGCCGGTCTCGTTGTTGGTGAACTCGGCGGTGACGAAGAGCGGGGCGGCGAACGTGAAGTCGCGCTCCTTGCACTCGTCGATGGAGTTCTTCGGAGGCTCAAAACGGTGGTCGCGGAAAGTCAGCGACATCGACCCAGAGAAGTCCTCGATCGGGGAGATCTCCTCGAAGATCTCCTCCAGACCGGACTTGGTGGGGACGTCCTGTCCGCTGTCCAGAGCCGCCTCGACACGAGCCTTCCACGCTTCATTGCCGAGCAGCCAGTCAAAGCTCTCGGTCTGCAGCGCAAGAAGGTTCGGAACCTCGAGGGGCTCCTTGATCTTTGCAAAGGAGATGCGCAGCGGGGCGGTGCTTGCGCCGTTGTTCGTATTCGCGGTCGAGGCAGTGCGCGAGGCGGCCAAGAGGGGGTCCTTCCGAGGGCTCGGACTCACTACGCGCGTACCGGTCCCAGGTTGGGCACAGAGACAGAATTCCCTGGTCAGGGAGGATTCGGTCCACGGTGCTCAAGCATGGGCATGCCCCTGGTGACGGGCAGGAGGCAGCTAACAGGCAGCGCAAAGGGTCAGTGTAGCCAGTTGGCCCACTGATGTCCAGTGCGGGTTCTGGGAGACCCTCGTTGTTCTCAACCCCTGCTGCAAGCCACGCCCTCGATGCACATCGATACTGCCCTCTTCGCCGCCGATCCATGCCTCGGATGCGGATCGTTGTGACGACGCGTCCTGAGAATTGCGCGCTGCGTGCGGTTCGTCAAGGCCCCCCTGCCCCGACTTGGCCCTCGGATCGTCACCGTCACGGCCGTACCGAGGCACGACGAAGATCACCATACTCGTCGGGACCGACAGCGCAAGGCAGCCGTCTGGGTGCGCCGGAGAACGCCGAAGGGCGACCACCCAGATGGGTGATCGCCCTTGACGAGGCGCTGCCTGAGCAGCGCCTGAAAGGAGTCGGAAGACTCGCGAGGTTACTTGACCTCGACCGAGGCGCCGGCAGCCTTGAGGGACTCGGCAGCCTTGTCAGCGGCCTCCTTGGCGACCTTCTCGAGGACCGGCTTCGGGGTGCCGTCGACGAGGTCCTTGGCCTCCTTGAGACCCAGGGAGGTGAGCTCGCGCACGACCTTGATGACCTGGATCTTCTTCTCGCCGGCGCCGGTGAGGATGACGTCGAACTCGTCCTGCTCCTCGGCGGCCTCGACCGGGGCGCCCGGGCCGGCCGGGGCGGCGGCGACGGCCGCGGCGGCGGTGACGTCGAACTTCTCCTCGAAGGCCTTCACGAACTCGGAGAGCTCGATGAGGGTGAGCTCCTCGAACTGGGCAAGCAGGTCTTCCTGGCTGAGCTTCGCCATGATGGGCGATCCTTCCACTAATTCGGCTGGTGCCGGGTGTATATGAAGGCGGGCGTACGTGCGGCCCGCTGCGACCGTCGCCCTAGCGGGCGTCGATCAATGCGCGAGCCGAATTACTCGGCACCGCCCTGCTCGGCCTTCTTGGCACGAAGCGCTTCCGCGGTGCGGACGAACTTCGACGGCAGAGCCTGGAAGAGCTGCGCAGTCTGCGTCTGCTTGCCCTTCAGCGCGCCGGCCAGCTTGGCGAGCAGAACCTCGCGGGACTCGAGGTCCGCGAGCTTCTTGAACTCATCGGCGGACAGCGCCTTGCCGTCAAGGACACCGCCCTTGATGATGAGGTTCGGGTTGTCCTTGGCGAAGTCACGAAGACCCTTCGCCGACTCCACCGGGTCACCGGTGACGAAGGCAACCGCCGTCGGACCCGAGAACAGGTCGTCCAGCGTGTTGATCCCGGCCTCGTTGGCCGCGATCTTGGTCAGCGTGTTCTTCACCACGGCGTACTCGGAGTTCTCACCGAGGGAGCGGCGCAGCTGCTTGAGCTGCGCCACGGTGAGACCCCGGTACTCGGTCAGCACGGCGGCGTTCGAGCTGCGGAACTTGTCCGTGAGCTCGGCTACCGCGGCAGCCTTGTCGGGCGTCGGCATAGAGCGTCAGCCTCCTTCCGGGTGATGAGGACCGCTCAGAAGGGGCTGACAAAACAAAACGCCCCGGCGCAGGCGCACGGGGCGTGAGCTCGACCCGACGGAATCCCGTCCGGGAGCACTTCCACAGTCACCTGCGCGGGTCGTCCGCAGTTTCAGCGGATCCTTCGGCCACCGCACTCTCTTGCGAGCACACGGCAACGACCAGCGGTCTTTGGCTTCTGTGGAAGAGTACGCGAACGGGTTCGCGTCAGGCAAATCCGGTCACAGGCCGCTGTCGGAACCCGAGCCGCCGGCCTTGCCGATCTCCTTGAACATCTCCATGAGGTCGAAGGTCTTCCCGGCCGGCGGAGGGCTCACCTTGGCCTCGGCGCCGTAGTCGGAGAAGGTCTGCGACGTCTTCATCGTGCCCTCGGGGGACTTGATGTCGATGTCCATGCGGACCGGGTAGTCGTCCTCGTTGACCCAGACCTCGGTGTCGTAGCCCTTGATACCCGCCTTCTCGATGCCCTTGAGGAGCTCCTCGCGCTCGCTCTTGCCGAGCATCTTGTCGAGGCCCTTGTTGGACTCCATCATTTCCTTGACGGTGAGCCGGCCCTGGTAACGCTGGGTCTGGGCGCCGTCCACCTTCGCGGAACCGACGTGCTTCAGGTTCGGCGAGTCCAGGAGCATGGCGAGCTGCTGCGCCGGGTCCTGGTTCATGCTGTCCAGGCCGCCGGTCATCTGCTTGGCGAGCTTCTCGTCACCGGCCTGCTCGGCGATGGAGTTCAGGTCCATCTTCATCCACTGCTTGCCGTCCATGTCCTTGGCGGCCGCGGCCCCCATGTCCATGTACATGACGTTGTCCAGCCACAGCATCCGGACCTTCTCCGGCGCCTCGGGGTCGCCCTCCGTGAGCGCCGAACCGGACATCGTCATATCCATGACGGTCGGGTCCCAGCCCATGACGCCGGACATCTTCATGTCACCGGCGCCGCCGCCCATCGACTTCGGCGCGGTCATCGTCATCTCGACCTTGGCCGACTTGGCCTTCGAGGTCTTCTCGTACGCGGCAGTGATGACCTCGGTCACCTTCGACCGGGACTGCGTCTCCCCCGAGTCCGCCCCTTCGGTCTTCTTGCCGTCGTCGCCTCCGCAGGCCACCGCACCGGTACACAGCAGCGCGGTTGCGAGCACTGCGCCCGCCACTCTCTTCACAGTCATGACCCCACCCCTAGGAACAAGAGATCGACCAGGAACACATGATCGACACAATTCGGTTTGGCGAGAATACCTGACAGCCGAGGTCAGGCTTGCGGCTGCTGATTCATGAGGTCCTTGAAGCTCATGGTGTCCGAGGCCGGCGGCTTCTCGGCGGAGACCTCGGTGCCGTAGTCGCTGTAGTACACCGTCTGCGAGAAGGAGCCGGTCTTCATGTCCGCCTTCTCGGTCTTCTTGACCAGCAGGTCGTCGCCGTTGACCCAGATGTCGATCGTCTCGGTGCTCATGCCGGCCTGCTTGAACTGCTTCTCCAGCTCGGCCATCTGCCCGGCGTCGAGGTCGGTGTTCTTGCCGGTGAAGTCCGCGACGTCGACCTTCCCCGCGTAGTGGGTCGTCTTGGTGCCCCGTACGGTCTCCTCGCCCACGCGCTTCACGTCGCCGGACGCCAGGAGCATCTTCACCGACTGGTTGGGCGTGGTGTTCTGCATCTGGTCCTTGAAGGCTTCGCCCGCGGCGCCGCCCATCTCGGCCAGCGTGGCGTAGTCGTACTCGATCCAGTGCTTGCCGCCGGACTGGGAGGCGAACTTGTCGCCCATGTTCGCGTAGTACGCGTCGGGCAGATAGCGGTACTCGATGGTGGACTGGCCCAGCTGTTCCATCTGGTCGGCCGCGGTGCCGCCGGTGAGGGTCGCCTCCACCTCGCCGGTCACGCCGTCCTTCCAGCCCATGACGCCCTTCATGTCCATCGACATCTGGGTGCCCATGACCGTCTTGCCCTCGACCCTGGCCGATTCGGCGTCGTCGGTCTTGCTCTCTATGCTGCGCAGGGCGGCTATCGGGCTCAGGGCCACGGAGCCCTTCCCCTTGCCCTCCCCGCCGCCGGAGGAGCCACAGGCCGCGACCCCGGTCAGCGCGGCGGCCACCGCGATCGACAGGCCCGCGCGACGCATGGTCGTGCTGTTCATGACATCCCACCCCTTGCACTCGTGTGAATCCCGCACGCTAATGCAGTCCCCCCGAAAGCGCTGAGGAACACGCACTAATACGAGGACGGGCCCCGCACCTCGAAAGGTTGCGGGGCCCGCCATCACAAACGCGTGCACGACGCGACTGCCGTCAGATTCAGACGGCGGCCGGGTCCTCCTCGACGAGGAGGTTGCGGGTGCGGTTGCTGTCCAGCGGAATGCCGGGGCCCATCGTGGTGGTGAGCGCGGCCTTCTTGATGTAGCGACCCTTGGCGGCCGACGGCTTCAGACGGAGGATCTCCTCCAGGGCCGCGGCGTAGTTCTCCACCAGCTTGGTGTCGTCGAAGGACACCTTGCCGATGATGAAGTGCAGGTTCGAGTGCTTGTCGACGCGGAACTCGATCTTGCCGCCCTTGATGTCGTTGACAGCCTTCACGACGTCGGGGGTCACGGTGCCGGTCTTCGGGTTCGGCATCAGACCACGCGGACCGAGCACGCGGCCGAGGCGGCCGACCTTGCCCATGAGGTCCGGGGTGGCGACGACGGCGTCGAAGTCCAGGCGACCCTTGGCGACCTCGTCGATGAGCTCGTCGGCGCCGACGATGTCGGCCCCAGCGGCTTCCGCGGCCGCAGCACGGTCACCGGTCGCGAAGACCAGGACCCGGGCGGTCTTGCCGGTGCCGTGCGGGAGGTTCACGGTGCCACGGACCATCTGGTCGGCCTTGCGCGGGTCGACACCCAGGCGGAAGGCGACCTCGACGGTGCCGTCGAACTTGGTCGAGGAGGTCTCCTTGGCGAGACGGACGGCCTCGAGCGGGGCGTAGAGCTTCTCCCGGTCGATCTTGGCGTCCGCAGCGCGGAGAGTCTTGCTGCGCTTCACTTCTGCTCCTGTGGGGTTTCAGGTGTGGAGTCGTGGTGTGGACCAGCGCTTGGCCCTACCACTGAGAAAGGTCAGACGGGGAAAGCTCTTAGCCCTCGACCGTGATGCCCATGGAACGGGCGGTGCCGGCGATGATCTTCGACGCGGCGTCCAGGTCGTTGGCGTTGAGGTCTTCCATCTTGGTGGTGGCGATCTCGCGGACCTGCGCCTCGGTGATCTTGGCGACCTTGGTCTTGTGCGGCTCGCCGGAGCCCTTCTCGACACCCGCGGCCTTGAGGATCATCTTGGCGGCCGGCGGAGTCTTGGTCACGAAGGTGAAGGAGCGGTCTTCGTAGACCGTGATCTCCACCGGGATGACCCAGCCACGCTGCGACTCGGTCGCGGCGTTGTAGGCCTTGCAGAACTCCATGATGTTGACGCCGTGCTGGCCCAGCGCGGGGCCGACCGGCGGGGCCGGGTTGGCTGCGCCGGCCTGGATCTGGAGCTTGATAAGCCCCGTGACCTTCTTCTTCTTGGGAGGCATTGCTCTCTCCGGGTCCTAGTGAGAGTTTCCAGCCGCCATCCAGTCATCCGGATGGAGGCATACCGCACCACGATAACGGGTATCGTCACGCGGCCAAAAACCGAGCAGGTCAGACAGGCTTTGGCAGCCCGTCTGACCTGGTCGGAGGCGTGTGTTCCAGAGGAAGCCGCGGAGGCTAGTTCTTCTGGATCTGGTCGAAGCTGAGCTCGACCGGGGTCTCGCGGCCGAAGATCTCGACGAGACCCTTGACCTTCTTCGAGTCGGCGTTGATCTCGTTGATCGTCGCCTGAAGCGTCGCGAACGGACCGTCGGTGACGGTGACCGAGTCGCCCACCTCGAAGTCCAGGACCTGGACCTCGACCTTGCGGGACGGAGCAGGCTTGCCCTCGGCCTCAGCGGCCTCGCGGGCGGCCTTCTCCTCGGCCTCCGGGGCGAGCATCTTGACGATCTCGTCCAGGGTCAGCGGGTACGGGTCGTAGGCGTTGCCCACGAAGCCGGTGACGCCGGGGGTGTTGCGGACGACGCCCCAGGACTCGTTCGTCAGGTCCATGCGCACCAGGACGTATCCGGGGAGCTTGTTCTGACGGATGGTCTTGCGCTCGCCGTTCTTGATCTGCGCGACCTCTTCCTGCGGCACCTCGGCCTGGAAGATGAAGTCCTCGACGTTCAGCGAGACGGCGCGCTGCTCGAGGTTGGTCTTCACGCGGTTCTCGTAACCGGCGTAGGTGTGGATGACGTACCACTCGCCGGGCAGGGTGCGCAGCTCGTCGCGCAGGGCCACGATCGGGTCGACCGGCTCGGCCTCCTCCTCGTCCTCCGCGGACTCGGCGGCCTCTTCGGTCTCGTCCTCTGCGGCGGTCTCGACGTCCTCGTCGGCGTCCGCGGACTCGGCGCCGGGCTCGACGTGCAGGGCCGACTCTTCGGCGGGTACGTCCGCGGCGGCGTCAGCAGCCTCGGCCTGGTCCGGGTCCTCGGCGTCCGCTGCCTCGACGATGTCGAGCTGGTCCTCCACGGACTCCGCGGAGTCCACGCGCGGCTCAACGGCGTCGTTCAGGTTCGGGTCAGACACGGTGGCTGCTTCTTCCTGGATACAGAGGGGTGGAACGCGCGAAACGGGCGCCGGGTACGGCGCCCTTCGCTCTCGGCTGTGCCATCGGCTCAGCCGAAGACGTACTTGACGGCCTGGTTGAACCCATAGTCAATCACGGTCACCAGACCGATCATGATGACGACGAAGACAATCACCACGGTGGTGTACGTCGTGAGCTGACTGCGAGTCGGCCAGACGACCTTGCGGAGTTCCGCGACGATCTGGCGGTAGAAGAGCGCGAGACGGCCGAAGGGGCCCTTCTTGCCGCGCTTGCCGCCCTTGCGGGCCTTCTTCTTGGACTCCGGCGCCTCGTCCTGGGCATCAGGCATGTCGATGGAGCCCACGGCGTCCGTCACTCGTCCTCACCTGATTCCGGGTCGTGGCCGTGCCGCGCCCGGTATGAGCCGCACGGCGGTGCAATGCAGTACGTACATGCGCACACATCCGAGAGGAGTGTGTAGCAGGGCCGGAGGGACTTGAACCCCCAACCGCTGGTTTTGGAGACCAGTGCTCTACCAATTGAGCTACGACCCTTTGATTTCCCCCAACCTACCGCATCCGCCCGGCTGCACAGAGTGCGAGGAGAGGGTGCGGCCGGTGAGGGCCAACGAGCAGTGAGTGTACGTGTTCTGCGGCGCCCCGTCGAACAGAAACAGATCCGGTGGCCCCGACAAACACCGAAACCCGCGTGCCGGGGGTCTTTCAGGTCTGGAACGATGGGGCGATGAGCGCTTCCACTTCTCCCACCGAGCGCCGGGTCTCCGCCCGCATCGGCGCGATCTCCGAGTCCGCGACCCTCGCCGTCGACGCCAAGGCGAAGGCCCTCAAGGCCGCCGGGCGGCCGGTGATCGGTTTCGGCGCGGGTGAGCCCGATTTCCCGACGCCCGACTACATCGTCGAAGCCGCCGTCGAGGCCTGCAAGAACCCGAAGTACCACCGCTACACCCCGGCCGGCGGGCTCCCCGAGCTCAAGGCCGCGATCGCCGCGAAGACGCTGCGCGACTCCGGGTACGAGGTCGAGACCTCGCAGATCCTGGTGACGAACGGCGGCAAGCAGGCCATCTACCAGGCGTTTGCCGCGATCCTCGACCCGGGCGACGAGGTCATCGTCCCGGCTCCCTACTGGACGACGTACCCGGAGTCGATCCGTCTCGCGGGCGGTGTGCCGGTCGAGGTCGTCGCCGACGAGACCACGGGCTACCGCGTGTCGGTGGAGCAGCTGGAGGCCGCTCGCACGGAGCGCACGAAGGTCGTCCTCTTCGTGTCGCCGTCCAACCCGACGGGTGCCGTGTACAGCGAGGCCGACGCCGAGGCGATCGGCCGCTGGGCCGTCGAGCACGGCCTGTGGGTGATGACCGACGAGATCTACGAACACCTCGTCTACGGAGACGCGAAGTTCACCTCGCTCCCCGCGATCCTGCCCGAGCTGCGCGACAAGTGCATCGTGGTCAACGGCGTGGCCAAGACGTACGCGATGACCGGCTGGCGCGTCGGGTGGATCATCGGCCCGAAGGACGTCGTGAAGGCCGCGACGAACCTCCAGTCGCACGCCACGTCGAACGTCTCCAATGTCGCGCAGGTCGCCGCCATCGCGGCCGTCTCCGGCGATCTGACCGCCGTCGAGAAGATGCGCGAGGCCTTCGACCGGCGCCGCAAGACCATCGTGCGGATGCTGAACGAGATCGACGGCGTGCTCTGCCCCGAGCCGGAGGGCGCCTTCTACGCCTACCCCTCGGTGAAGGCCCTCATCGGCAAGGAGATCCGCGGCAAGCGCCCGCAGAACTCGGTCGAGCTCGCCGCGCTGATCCTGGAGGAGGCCGAGGTCGCGGTCGTCCCTGGTGAGGCCTTCGGGACGCCGGGTTACCTGCGCCTTTCGTACGCCCTGGGTGACGAGGACCTCGTCGAGGGCGTCTCGCGGGTGCAGAAGCTGCTTGCCGAAGCTCGCGACTGACTTACTCACCTGCCGTTTTCGGTAGGTCCACGCGCGCGTGCGGGCCGTCTCCCCCTCTCCGGGGAGGCGGCCCGTTTCTTCGTTCGGGCATGTGCACGATGTGGGGAAGTGGCTTCCGGGAGGCCGTCCACGTACGGCAAGATCCTCCAATGGAGCGTGTACGTGACGTAAGAGAGCTGCCGAAGGCCCATCTGCATCTGCACTTCACCGGGTCGATGCGGCCCACGACTCTGCTGGAACTCGCCGACAAGTACGGCGTGCGGCTGCCCCCGGCGCTGACCGGCGGTGAGCCTCCGCAGCTGCGGGCGACCGACGAGCGCGGGTGGTTCCGTTTCCAGCGGCTCTACGACATGGCGCGGTCCTGTCTGCGGGAGCCCGAGGACATCCAGCGCCTGGTGCGGGAGGCCGCGGAGGAGGATCTGCGGGACGGCTCGGGGTGGCTGGAGATCCAGGTGGACCCGACGTCGTACGCCCCTCGGCTCGGCGGGCTCATCCCGGCCCTGGAAATCATCCTGGACGCCGTCGAGAGCGCCTCGCGGGACACCGGCCTCGGGATACGCGTGCTCGTCGCCGCGAACCGCATGAAGCACCCGCTGGACGCCCGCACGCTGGCCCGGCTCGCCGTGCGGTACGCCGATCGCGGCATCGTCGGCTTCGGGCTCTCCAACGACGAACGCCGGGGATTCGCACGGGACTTCGACCGGGCCTTCTCGATCGCGCGGGACGGCGGCCTGCTCGCGGCGCCGCACGGCGGTGAGCTCAGCGGGCCCTCCTCGGTGCGGGACTGCCTCGACGACCTGCACGCGGGGCGGATCGGGCACGGGGTGCGGGCCGCCGAGGACCCCCGGCTCCTGAAGCGGCTCGCCGACCGGGGCGTGACCTGCGAGGTGTGCCCCGCGTCGAACGTGGCCCTCGGCGTCTACGAGAAGCCCGAGGACGTGCCGCTGCGGACCTTGTACGACGCCGGGGTGCCGATGGCCCTCGGGGCCGACGATCCGCTGCTCTTCGGGTCACGGCTGGCCGCGCAGTACGAGATCGCGCGCAGGCACCACGACTTCGACGACAGCGACCTGGCCGAACTCGCCCGGCAGTCGGTGCGCGGCTCGGCCGCCCCCGTCGACGTACAGGCGAAGCTGCTGTCCGGGATCGAGGAGTGGCTCAGCGCCTGATGCCCGCAAGGAGCGTGCGGGCAAGGGCGGCGGCGAACTCGTCGACGGGCTGCGGGGGCTGCTTGCCGACCGTGGAGTCGTAGGCGAAGGCACGCTGGGCGCAGGCCCCCAGGAGGAGCGAGGCGGCGGCGAAGGTGTCGGCGTCGGGGGCGATCCGGCCTGCGTCGCGTTCGGCGCGGAGGTAGGTGTCGAGGGCCTCGATGGGTACGTGCGGGCCCGTGCCCATCTCCTGCATGGAGTCTTCGTGGCGGCGCTTGAGCTTGGTCTCGGCGTAGAGGGACGCGGCGATCGGGAAGCTCTGGGCGTAGAAGTGGCAGGCCAGGCGGGCGATCTCGGCGAGGTTGTCCGCCACGGAGCGCTCCCCCGGGTCTTCGGCGAGGCGGCGCAGGAGCGGGCCGAGGCGCGGCAGCCGCTCCTGGAGTACGGCCACGAAGAGCTCCTCCTTGCTCGCGAAGTGCTTGTAGAGCGCGGCTTCGGAGCAGCCCGCCGCTTTGGCGATCTCCTTGGTGGTGGCACGGGCGAGGCCGATGGTGAGCATGAGGTCGTGCGCCGCGTCGAGGATGCGGGCCCGGGTGGGCTTCTGTTGCATGTGCCGTCCAACCAGCCTTGACGAATGGGTGAGTGAATACTCACCCTAGTGGTGAGTGAATACTTACCCACCTGGGGAGGGTGCGCGATGAAGCTCACGGTGTTCGGTGCCACCGGCGGTATCGGCGGGGAAATCGTCAGGCAGGCGCTCGCGGCGGGCCACGGGGTCACGGCCGTCGTGCGTGACCCCGCACGGCTGAGCGTGGCGGGCGAGGGACTTGAGATCTCCCGGGCCGACCTGGCCGATCCGGAAGAACTGCGGGCGGCGGTGACCGGGCGGGACGCGGTCCTCTCGGGCCTCGGTCCGCGCAAGAAGGCGGACGCGGGCATCGCGGCCCGGCTGACGCGGTCGGTGGTGCGCGCGATGGAGGCCGAGGGGGTGCGCAGGCTCGTGGTGGTGAGCGCGGCGCCGGTCGGGCCGCCGGCCGAGCGTCAGCCCGCTGTCGACCGGATCGTGGGGTCCCTGGTCGGCAGGATCCTCAAGCCCGTGTACGACGATCTGCGGGCCATGGAGGCCGAGCTGGCGAACAGCTCGACGGACTGGACGTCCGTGCGCCCGCCGAGGCTTCAGGACAAGCCGGTGACGGGCGTCTACCGCACGGTCGTCGGGGGCACCCCGGCCAGCGGTCGGTTCATCGGCAGGGCCGATGTGGCGCACGCGATGCTGGCGGCGGTCGACGACCTGTCGACGGTGAAGCAGGGCGTGGGCGTGGCCTACTAGCCCTGCGTGGACATGTCCTGGGGGCTGACGCCCACCGGGTCTCAGAGGCTGACGCCCACCGTCACCGGCTCGTTGACCAGCGTGACCCCGAAGGCGTCCCGTACTCCGGCGACGACCTCACGGGCGAGGGCGAGCAGGTCCTCCGTGGTCGCGCCGCCGCGGTTGGTGAGGGCGAGGGTGTGCTTGGTGGAGATGCGGGCCGGGCCCGTTCCGTAGCCCTTGGTGAAGCCCGCCTTGTCGATGAGCCAGGCCGCGGAGGTCTTCACGCGGCCGTCGTCGGTCGGGAAGGCGGGCGGTGCCGTGTCCGGGCCCAGGCGGTCCGCCACGCGCGCGTGGAAGGCCGCGAACTCCTCCTCCGTGAGGATCGGGTTGGTGAAGAAGGACCCGGCCGACCAGCTGTCGTGGTCCTCGGGGTCGAGCACCATGCCCTTGCCCGCGCGCAGCTTCAGGACGGTCTCGCGGGCGACGGCGGCCGGGACCCGGTCTCCGGCGGCGACACCGAGGGTGCGTGCCGTCTCCGGGTACTTGAGGGGGGCGCTCATTCCCTGGGCGTCCTCAAGGGCGAAGCGGACACGCAGCACCACGAAGCGGTCGGGTTCGGCCTTGAAGCGGCTGTGGCGGTACGAGAAGGCGCACTCGGCGTTCGTGACGGCGACCGTCTCGTGCGTCTTCCTGTCGTACGCGATCACTTCGGTGATGGTCGACGAGACCTCCTGGCCGTACGCCCCCACGTTCTGGATCGGCGTCGCTCCCGCGGAGCCGGGGATTCCGGCGAGGCACTCGATGCCCGCGAGACCGGCCTCCACCACGCGGGCCACCGCGTCGGTCCACACCTCGCCGGCCGCCAGTTCAAGCTTCGTTCCGTCGAGTTCGAAGCCCTTCGTGGCGATGCGCAGCGCGGTGCCGTCGAAGCCCTTGTCTCCGATGACGAGGTTCGAGCCGCCGCCGATGATCAGCAGCGGGGTCCCGGAGTCGTCGGCTTCGCGGACGGCGGCGATCACCTCGGCGTCGGTCGTCGCGGTGATCAGACGGGCCGCGGGACCGCCGAGCCGGAAGGTGGTCAGCGGGGCGAGGGGGGCATCGTGGAGTTCCTGCACGTGCTCAAGAGTACGGTCCGTGGCCCCGCCGCTCGGGCGGGGCCACGGACCGTGGGGTGAGAGGGGTGCGGCCGGTTCAGACAACGGCGGGCGCAGGCGCCTCGGTCTCGGTCTCGGTCTCGGTTGCAGTCTCGGTCTCGGTTGCAGTCTCGGCGGCAACAGTGACCTCGGCCGGTACGGCGGCGGCCGGCTGCCCGGCGGCCGTCAGCACCTTGCGGCCCTTGTGCCCCTCGCGCCCCGGAAGCAGCGCGGCGGCGACCGCGCCCACGCCGACCACGGCGGCGCCGACCCACAGGGCGGGTGCGAGGCCGTCCACGAAGTACTGGGCGGGCCCGTATCCGCCCTGCGCGGAGAAGACCGAGGCGAGGATCGCGATGCCGAGTGCGCCGCCGACCTCCCGCAGGGCGTTGTTGGCGCCGGACGCGATGCCCTGCTCGGACGGGCGGACGCTGGACATCACCAGGTTCGCGGCGGGGGCGAAGTACAGGGCCATGCCGACCCCGCTGATGATCAGGGCGGGCAGCTGGGCGGCGTACGACACATCCGGTTCGACGACGGCCGCGAACCAGGCGAGGCCGATGGCCTGGAGCGCGAGGCCCGCGGTCACCACGGGGCGGCCGCCGATCTTGTCCGAGAGGTAGCCCGCGATGGGCGCGACGATCATCGGCATACCGGTCCAGGGGAGCATCCGCAGACCCGCCTCGGTGGGCGAGTAGCCGACGACGATCTGCAGGAACTGGCTGAGCAGGAAGATCGAGCCGAACATTCCGACGAACATCAGCAGGCTCGCGGCGTTGATCGCCGCGAATGCCCGGTTACGGAAGAGCCGCATCGGCAGCATCGGGTTCTTGGCACGGAGTCCGTGGCGCACGAAGAGGGCCAGGAGCGCACCGCCGCCGATCAGACCGGTGAGGACGGTCGCGCTGGTCCAGCCGTCGATGTTGCCGCGGATCAGGCCGTACACGATGCCGAAGAGGCCGCCGCTGGCCAGCAGCGTTCCGGTGATGTCGAGCGGTGCGCCCGTGCCGTACGACTCGGAGAGGCGCAGCCGGGCGAGCGGCAGAAGCGCGAGGCCGAGCGGGACGTTCAGCCAGAAGATCCACTGCCAGGACACGTGTTCGGTGAGGCTGCCTCCGATGAGCGGTCCGCTGGCGACCGCGAGGCCGTTGACCGCGCCCCAAATCCCGTACATCATCCCGCGCTTGGCCGCCGGGACAGCCGCCGTGAGCAGGGTCAGCGTCAGCGGCATCATGATCGCGGCGCCGACGCCCTGGACCGCGCGGGCGGCGACCAGTGCCTCGATGCCGGGTGCGAGGGCCGCGGCGGCGGAGGCTCCGGTGAAGATCGTGAGGCCGGTGATGAAGAGCTTGCGGCGTCCGAAGCGGTCGCCGAGGGCCGCGCCGAACATCAGCAGCACGGCGAAGGTGAGGGTGTAGGCGCTCACCGTCCATTCGAGGTCGTGCAGCGCTCCCCCGAAGTCCTCGCGGATGGCGGGCAGGGCCGTGGTGACGACGAGGTTGTCGAGTGCCGCCATGAATCCGGCGACGCTGGTGATGGCGAGGGCCCAGCCTGCTCCCCCGCGCCGTGCTGTCTGCTGTGACATTGCTTCCCCTGTGGTTAGTTATTGATGACTAACTTCTGTGGGCGCAAAAAAACGCACCCCCCATGACACACGCGACTCACTGCTTACTTCTTGGGCTGCGCCGATTCATAGAAGCCGGTCCACACCCGGTGATCGGCCCGGAACCCCATCGACACCAGGACATTGACCAGCATCCCGTACGCGAGAAACTGCGTCGTCTCGTCGACCTCCGCACCCAGCGCGAGGTGGGCCGTGTCGTACATCTCCATCCAGCCGGCCCGCAGCGCCTCGCCGAACTCCCGGTCACCGGACGCCTCCGCGGAGGCGATGGCGACGTACGTCTGCATCTGCATGAGCAGCATGTCCGGGTCGTCGGCGATGAGCCCCTGATAGGCCTTGCCCATGGCGTGCAGGGCATCCTGGCCCGTCAGGCCCTCGGACGCCTTCCTGAAGACCTCCTTGACCTCTTCGAGGCAGCGCTTGGACGCGGCGAGGAAGATGGCTTCCTTCCCCGGGAAGAGACGGAAGAGATACGGCTGCGAGACGCCCACCCGCTTGGCGATCACCTCGGTGGAGGTGCCGTTGAAGCCGCCGCGGGCGAACTCGATCATCGCCGCGCGGATGACGCTCTCGCGTCGCTCTTCTGCGCTCATCCTGACCATGCAAGTAAGTTAGTGGCCAATCACTACCTACGTCAAGGGCCTGCGACCGCCCGGTATTTCGGCCGACAGGAAGGCCGACAGGTAGGGCCGACAGGTAGGGCCGACAGGTAGGGCCGACAGGTAAGCGGCACCCGTCCATGACGGGTGCCCCTTACGGCACTGCCCCTTACCGCTTGACGCGGTACCGAAGATCAAGCGAGCTGGACCACGGCGCGGGACATGCCGAGCACCTTCTGGTCGCCGCTCTTGGCCACCAGATCCACCCGGACCCGGTTGTCGTCGAGCTTCTGGGCGACCTTGGCGCTGACCTCGATCAGCGCGCCCTTGTCGTCGTTCGGGACCACGACGGGCTTGGTGAAGCGCACGCCGTACTCGACGACGGCAGCCGGGTCGCCCGTCCAGTCCGTTACCACGCGGATCGCCTCGGCCATGGTGAACATGCCGTGCGCGATGACGTCGGGCAGGCCGACCTCGACCGCGAACTTCTCGTTCCAGTGGATCGGGTTGAAGTCACCGGAAGCGCCCGCGTACCGCACGAGTGTGGCTCGGGTCACCGGGAAGCTCTGGGCCGTCAGCTCGGTGCCGACCTCGACGCTGTCGTACGAAATCTTGGCGGTCATCGACTCACGCTCCCTCTGCCGCGGGGTCCGCCGCACGCGCGACGAGCTTGGTCCAGGCGGTCACGACGTGCTCGCCGGCCTCGTCGTGGACCTCGCCGCGGATGTCCAGGATGTCGTTGCCCGCCAGCGACTTGATGGCCTCGATGGTCGAGGTGACCGTGAGCCGGTCCCCCGCGCGCACCGGGCGGGTGTACGCGAACTTCTGGTCCCCGTGCACGACGCGGCTGTAGTCGAGCCCCAGCTGCGGGTCCTCGACGACCTGGCCGGCGGCCTTGAACGAGATGGCGAACACAAAGGTCGGCGGGGCGATCACATCGGGGTGCCCGTACGCCTTGGCGGCCTCCGCGTCGGTGTACGCGGGATTGGTGTCGCCGACCGCCTCGGCGAACTCACGGATCTTCTCCCGGCCGACCTCATAGGGGTCGGTGGGCGGGTAGGACCGCCCCACGAAGGACTGGTCGAGCGCCATGAACTCCGTACCTCCTGAAGGTATGGGTGAACGACGCGAGGCCGCCCCCGAAGACGGGGACGGCCTCGTGTACGAGCCTGTGTCTAGCGCGTTTCGCGGTGCGCAGTGTGCGCGTTGCAGCGCGGGCAGTGCTTCTTCATCTCAAGACGGTCCGGGTCGTTACGCCGGTTCTTCTTGGTGATGTAGTTCCGCTCCTTGCACTCCACGCAGGCCAGCGTGATCTTCGGGCGGACGTCTGTGGCAGCCACGTGAGTGCTCCTTGACGGACGGATGGACGGATGAACGCAAAAAAATAGTAGCCGATCGAAGGTCCGACCCCACAATCGGCTACCAATTAGTAGCGGTGACCGGACTTGAACCGGTGACACAGCGATTATGAGCCGCTTGCTCTACCGACTGAGCTACACCGCTGCGATGCCGGATCCCCCGCCCGGAGGTGAGGATCAACCGACATCAGAGCCCCAATGCGGAATCGAACCGCAGACCTTCTCCTTACCATGGAGACGCTCTACCGACTGAGCTATTGGGGCGAGCGATGAAGACATTACACGGTCGGTCGCCGATCGCCCAAATCCGTTTCGCCGGGGCTGTCCGGGGGCAGTTCGGCACCCGTCCCAGCGGCCTCACCACGTCACTTCGGTGCCTCCCGCCACACCGGTTCGGCCCCTTGGGGTGTGCCGGTTCGACACGACGTGGTCTGCCGGTTCGACACGTCGTGGTCTGCCGGTTCGGCACGTCGTGTTCAGCCGGTAGGCACGTCGTGTTCAGCCGGTAGGCACGTCGTGGTCTGTCGGTTCCGGGCCCGCGCCGCGCCTGTCCGGGATCTCTGCACGGCCCCTCCCCGGCCTCTCCTCGGCCTCTCCGGGGCCTCGCACCACGCCGGTACGACTATTTCGCTCCTCCTCGAAGAGGGCCGGTCACCGTCCTAGGCTCGACCCACTCTGCGTGATCTTGGACGTCGTGATCCCGGGCGCCCCCACCCGGGATGCCTCCGCCCCGGACGACGCCACGTCCCGCAGCCGCCCCCGAACCTCAGGAGCGCGATGCCCGACAGTCAGCCGCAGCAGCCCCACTCCTCCGGCTCTTCCGGCTCCTCCGGCTCCTCGGGCGACGACGCCGACGCCACCTCGCTGCTCCTGTGCGGCGCCCGGCTCACCGACGGCCGGACCGTGGACGTGCGGCTCGGCTCCGGGCGCATCGAAGCGGTCGGCACGGCGGGCAGCCTGACCACCCACACCGCGCGCGTGGACCTCGACGGCTACCTCCTGCTGCCGGCCGCCGCCGAACCGCACGCACACAGCGACACGGCCCTGTCCGCGGACGTGGAGGGGCCGGTCTCGTACGAACTCGCCGACGTCCAGCGCAGGACCACCGAGGCCGCCCTGCTGCAACTCGGGCACGGCGCAACGGCGCTGCGCTCGCACGTGCGGATCGGCGACGTACCGGGGCTCACCTCGATGGAGGCGGTGCTTCAGGCGCGGCGTTCGCTGCGCGGTCTGGTCGACCTGACGGCCGTGGCCGTGCCGCGGCTGCTGACCGGGGCGGCCGGCGCCGACGGCCTCGCGATGCTCAGGGACGCGGTGAAAATGGGCGCCTCCGTAGTGGGCGGCTGCCCCGACCTCGACCCCGATCCCACCGGGTACGTGGAGGCGGTGCTCGAGGTCGCCGCCGAGCACGGCTGCCCCGTCGACCTGCATACGGACGGCAGCGATCCGGCGCGGCTCGGGCGGCTCGCGGCGATGGCGGGCGGGCTGCGGCCGGGGGTGACGATCGGGCCGTGCGGCGGGCTCGGTCGGCTGCCGTCTGACGTGGCCGCGCGGACGGCGGAACAGCTGGCGGCGGCCGGCGTGACGGTGGTGTGCCTGCCGCAGGGCGGGTGCGGAAGCGTGGACCGGCGGGGCGCCGTGGCGCCGGTGCGGCTGCTTCGGGCGGCCGGGGTGCGGGTGGCCGCGGGCAGCGGGGCGATGCGGGACGTGTCGAACCCCGTGGGGCGCGGGGACCCGCTGGAGGCCGCCTATCTGCTGGCCTCGCGGTGCGGGCTGCGCCCCCAGGAGGCGTACGGCGCCGTGAGCGGGGCGGCGCGGGCCGCCATGGGGCTTCCGCAGGTGCGGGTGGAGGCGGGCTTTCCCGCCGAGTTGCTCGCGGTGCGGGGCGACCGTCTCGCGGGGGCGCTCTCGCTCGCGTACAGCCGCATCGTGGTGCACCGGGGGCGCGTGGTGGCACGGACGAGCGCGGTACGGGAGTACTGCGACTCGGCAGCTGCCGTGGCCCTCGACCTGCCGCGGCAGGGCCGCTCGAACGGAGCGGGGCCGGGTCGGGCGAAGGGTGCGGAACCGTCCTGAGGGCGTGCCGGCACTTCCCGGCGTGCCCCCGCGTGCGCGGGGCGATCTTGCGGGAGCTGCCGTACGGTCGGAGGCATGCGCATTGTCATCGCTGGTGGTCATGGTCAGATCGCGCTGCGGCTCGAGCGGTTGCTCGCCGCGCGGGGTGACGAGGTCGTCGGGCTCATCCGCAGAGACGGGCAGGAAGGCGACCTGCGGGCGGCGGGCGCCGAGGCGGCGCTGTGCGACCTGGAGTCGGCATCGGTCGACGAGGTGGCCGGACATCTGGAAGGCGCCGACGCGGCCGTCTTCGCGGCGGGCGCGGGCCCCGGCAGCGGAGCCGACCGCAAGAACACCGTGGACCGTGACGCCGCCGTTCTCTTCGCCGACGCGGCGGAGCGCGCGGGCGTGCGGCGCTACGTCGTCGTGTCGTCGATGGGCGCCGACCCCGCGCACGAGGGCGACGAGATCTTCGACGCCTATCTGCGGGCCAAGGGCGAGGCCGACGCATCCGTACGCGGTCGCGCGTCCCTGGACTGGACGATCCTGCGCCCCGGCATGCTGACGGACGACGCGGGCACCGGTCTCGTACGCCTGGAGGCGTCGACGGGACGCGGGCCGATCCCGCGTGACGACGTGGCCGCGGTGCTCGCGGAACTCGTCGATTCGTCGGCGACGTCGGGCCTGACACTGGAGTTGGTCAGCGGGTCCACGCCGGTTTCGGTGGCGGTCAAGTCGGTCGCGGGCAACTGACGTCCGTACGGGGATGCCGGTTTCCTGTCCTTGCAGGATGTCGGTACAGGATGTCGGCCTCCTGAGGGATGCCACGCGCGCGGGGCGGTGTTTGGCTTGAGTTGCCGCCTGCTTGAGCTGCCGCCTACGTGAGGAACGCCATGTCTGCTTCCCATGTGCCCTCCGCCGTGCCCGCCGCGCAGGAATCCCTGTTGCGGCAGATGTACGCCGTCTTCAGTACCGAAGAGCGCGAGGCGTTCATCCCCCGCTCCCTGGCACCTGACGTGGACTGGCCGAACCTCCTGGACAACACCCGCGCCCGCGGCATCGCGGCGGTACGCGCCTACTGGGCACGGCAGTTCGCGGTGATGCACCCGCTGGTGCACCTGGAGAGGCTGCGGCTCGACGACGACGGGCGGCGGGTCGTGGCGACCGTGCGGCCGGGACTGCGCGACGAGACGGGCGACCACTGGGCACCGACGACGGTCGAGCACGTCTACACGTTCCGCGCCGACGGCCTGGTGAGCCGGATGGACGTACGCCAGCCGTAGCCGCCCCCACGCGCCCCAGGCGCCCTGGAGGGCCGCTGGAGCGCCCTGGAGCGCCTCAGAACAGCGGGAGCTGGCCGGGGAAGTCCGGGACCGCGTAGCCGTCCAGAGCGGGCTGTGCGGCGCCCAGCATGGCCTGCCTGCGCGATCCGGGACAGGAGACGAGATCACCGCTGCCGCGCTGGCCCGGCGGATCGTGGCGCGCAAAACGACCCGCGACGACGGCAATTTCACGACGGCACTCGGGACAGTTCCTGCGGCGCGATGACGTGGAGGGCGCTGACGACGCTGACGACATGGACGACATGATCCCAGCGTACGAAAAGACCCCCTCCGCCTCGCGTTTCCGCAAGACCGGAGAGGGTCTCCTTCGTGTGGCGGCGCCAGGATTCGAACCTGGGAAGGCTGAGCCGGCAGATTTACAGTCGCCTCATGACCGTCGCACTTTGATCC